>NZ_CP109789.1 GCF_025857195.1 Leisingera thetidis
CACCACCGCTGCGTTGCTGATGGTGGTCGGCTCGGCGCTGGTCTTCAACACCTTCCTGACGATCTCCGGCCTGACGGCCGAACTGGTCACGCTGATCAATTCGGTGAACGTGTCTCCGCTGGGCGTCATCACGGTGATCTGCGTGATCTACCTCTTGCTGGGCTGCGTGTTCGACAGCCTTGCGGCGATGATCCTGACGGTGCCGGTCTTTACGCCGATTGCCGTGAGCCTGGGATATGACCCGCTGTGGTTCGGGGTTGTCGTGGTCATCGTGGTTGAGCTGGGCCTGATCACGCCGCCGCTCGGGATGAATGTTTTCATCGTCAAGAACCTGGCCCCGGATGTTCCGGTCTGGCGGATTTTCGCCGGGGTCTCACCCTTTGTTCTGGCAAATATCGTCGGACTGACCCTGGTGGTGCTGTTGCCCGCCATGGCCCTCTGGCTGCCGGAATTACTGAACTGAACCAATAGCAGGAGAACTCAGCATGGCTGGAGAATGGATCGACATTCAGGCGGCGGATGGTGGCACTTTCGGAGCCTATCTGGCACGGCCGGAAAAGGGCAGCGGCCCCGGGCTGGTGCTGCTTCAGGAAATTTTCGGCGTCACCGAGGATATCCGCGCCATTGCCGACATGTATGCCGAAGAAGGCTATGTCGTGGCGGCCCCCGATGTGTTCTGGCGCGCGGAACCGCGGCTGGAATTGAGCCACGGCGGCGAGGACATGAAGCGGGCCATGGCACTGGGCCAGGGGCTCGATGATGCCCAGGCGGTGGCAGATATCGCGGATGTGGTGGCGGCGCTGAAAGCGCTGGATTGCTGCAAGGGCGGTATCGGGATCATGGGGCAATGCATGGGCGGCCGGCTGGCCGTTGGTGCCGCCGTGGCCGGGCATGTGGATTGTGCAGTCGCCTATTACCCGGTCGGGCTGAATCGCGTCCTGAAGGACGGCGACGACATTCCGGTGCCGGCGGTGTTCCATATCGGCGCCGAAGACCCGTTCATGGGGCAGGATGAAGTCAAGGCTCTGGCGGAGCGTTTTGCCGGCAACCACCAGATCGAGATCTATTCCTATCCCGAAGCCGGTCATGCGTTCGCCAACCCCGGGCGCGACACCTTCATCAAGGCGCCCGCCGACATGGCCTATAGCCGCTCGCTCGCCGTCCTGCGCAAGGTGATCGGCCCCTGGTATGACCTGAACGCGCTGTGGGAGGCGCATCGCGCCTGCGAGTTCGAAACCCGCGATGCCGACGAGACCATGAAGACCATGGTGGCGGAGCCCTATGTCAACCATATTCCCACACTGACCGGCGGCACCGGGCAAAAGCTGCTGCGCCGGTTCTACGCCAACCATTTCATTCCCAAGAACCCGGCGGACATCAAGGGCATCCCGATTTCCCGCACCGTTGGGGCCGACCGGGTGGTCAACGAGGTGATCCTCTGCTTCACCCACGACACGATGATGGACTGGATGCTGCCGGGCGTCGAACCGACCGGCAAATACGTTGAGATCCCCTTTGTCAGCGTGATCCATTTCCGCGGCGACAAGCTCTATAACGAACATATCTACTGGGACCAGGCCAGCGTCCTGGTGCAGCTGGGCCTGCTAAACCCGGAGGGGCTGCCGATCACCGGCGTGGCCACGGCCAAGAAGGTCTTTGATCCCGGCCTGCCGTCGAACGAACTGATGCCGAACTGGCCGGAGAGCACAGATGAATAGCGCGGGCGGCATAGCGATCCGCGATGCGGTGGTTCTGGTGACCGGCGCGGGCGGCGGTATCGGCCGGGCCCTGGTCGCGGTCCTGCTGGAGCGCGGCGCCGCCGAGGTGGTCGCCTGCGACCGCCAGGCACCGGGTTTCGACGATCCCCGTGTCACGCCGCTTGCGCTTGATATCACCGATGAGGCGGCGGTAGCGGAAGCCGCCCGGCGCCATGCCGGCCGGGTCACGATCCTGATCAATAATGCCGGGGTGAATGCCAATCCTCGGTTGTTCTCGGACAGGCTTCTGGCCGAAGCGCACAGCGAGATCGCGGTCAACTACCTTGGCACGCTGGCAATGATGCAGCATTTCGCGCCGGCCATGGTGGCACGGGGCGGCGGGCAGATCGCCAATGTGGTCAGCTTTGTCGGGCTGGTCTGCGGCCCCGGCATGGCGGGCTATTCCGCGAGCAAGGCCGCGGCCCATATGGCTACGGTCGCGGCGCGCGCCGAATTGGCCCCCCTGGGCGTCGGCGTGCTGGGCATCTATCCGCAGCTCGTCGACACCGGCATGAGTCGGCATCTCGCGCTTCCCAAGCTCACCACCGAGGCGCTTGCGGCGATGATCGTCGAGGCCGTCGAGGCCGGGCAGGACGACCTGTTCCCCGGCCCGGCAACCGAGGCTTTTGCAACCCTGCGCCAGGACCCGGAAGGCTTTCAGGCAATGCTGATCGACCGGCTTGGCCCCGCACGGCCGCAATTCAAGTAACGCAAGGACAGAACAATGACATTCGAGACTCAAGTTGTGCGCGCCAACGGCAACGATTTTTCCTGCTGGCTCGAGGGCGAAGGTGACAAGGACGTCGTTTTCATCCACGGCGAGATCCACGGCAAGGCCTACTGGGAGCCGCAGATCCGCGAATTCATGAAGGATCACCGCTGCCTGGCCTATGACCGGCGCGGGCATCACGGCAGCGACAGCGCCGCTTTCGGGTTCTCGGTGGAAAACCAGACCCGCGATCTGCGCGCGCTGCTGGATCACTTCGGCATGAAGCGGCCCAAGATCGTCGCGCTGGCCTTCGGCACCACCATCTCCGCCAATTTTGCCAACCAGAACCCCGAGCGCGCCGAGTCGATGATCATCGGCGCCTGGGGCGAGCTGCATGACGCGCTGTCCTATCTCGAACGCTGGGAAGTGGCCGGCCGGCGGGCCGCCGAGGCGGTGGACCAGGGCGGAAAACAGGCGCTGGTCGAGCTGCTGCGCAAGGAAGGCGGCAAGTCGATGTTCATGGTGATCCCGCCGGAGGGCGACCCGCTGCGCGAGCCAGTCATCGACCTGATGGCCAGCCACAAGGCCGAGCACTACCGCAATGGCATGCTCGAAGTCGCCTCGTCGGTGCCGGATCTGGTCTCCCGGTTCGAGAAGCTCGATATCCCGGTGCTGGGCATCTGCGGCGAGGATGATCCGTTCAAGGATGAACCCGAGGTCCTTGCGGCGATGAAATCCTTCCGCGAAGGCGCCATGATCCCGGGGGGGCGGGCGGTTTGCTCATTGGCAGCAGCCCGGCGCCTTCAACGAGGTTGCCCGCCAGTTCTGGGCAACCGCCGAACCGGCCTCTGCCCGCGGCAATCTTTCGTGAACAAGGTGAATCCGATGCCCAACACAGTGAAAAACATACTGTTCATCATGTTCGATCAGTTGCGCTGGGATTACCTCGGCTGCACCGGGCATCCAACTTTGAAAACCCCGCATCTCGACCGGCTGGCCTCGAAAGGGATGCGGTTCACCAACGCCTATGTGCAATCGCCGATCTGCGGCTCGTCGCGGATGAGTTTCTACACCGGACGCTATGTTCAGAGCCACGGCGCGCAGCGCAATAATTTCCCCCTGAAGGTGGGGGAAGTAACGCTCGGCGATCACCTCCGGGCGGCGGGAATGGATGCCTTCCTGATCGGCAAGACCCATATGGAGGCAGACGCCGAAGGGCTGGAACGGCTGGGGATCCCGCCGGATTCGGTGATCGGCGCGCGGTTGTCGGAATGCGGTTTCGACGTTGTCCTGCGCGATGACGGATTGTGGACGGAGGGGCCGGACGGTCCCTACGACACGCGCGTCTCGCCTTACAATACCTACCTGCGCAGCAAGGGATACCCGGCAGAAAACGGCTGGTCGGAAAACGCCAATGCGGTCGCGCTGGAAAATGGCGAGGTCACCTCCGGCTGGTTCATGAAATACATCAACCGGCCGGCCAACGTGGCAGAACCCGACAGTGAGACGCCCTGGCTGACCGGGCAGGCGATCGACTTCCTCGATCAGCCGGGGCGCGATGACCGCCCTTGGCTGTGCCATCTGAGCTATATCAAGCCGCATTGGCCCTATGTCGTCCCCGCGCCCTACAACGAGATGTTCGGGCCGGAGGATGTGGTGCCGCCGGTCCGCAGCGAGGACGAGAAGAACGATCCGCATCCGGTCTTTGCGGCCTATATGGAGACGCTGGTGGCGCGCTCCTTCTCCAGGCAGGAGGTCCGCGAAAAGGCGATCCCGTCCTATATGGCATTGATCAAGCAGGCCGATGACCAGATGGGGCGCCTGTTCACCTATCTCGAAGAGGCCGGCCGGATGGAAAACACGATGATCGTGGTCACATCCGACCACGGCGATTATCTTGGCGATCACTGGCTGGGCGAAAAGAACTTCTTCCACGATTGTTCGGTCAAGATCCCGCTGATCATCTATGATCCGCGCCCGGAGGCCGATGCCACCCGCGGCCAGAGCTGCGACGCGCTGGTCGAAGCCATCGACCTGACAGCGACCTTCATCGAATGCGCAGGCAAGGAGGTGCCGGACCATATCGTCGAGGGGCGGTCGTTGTGCCCGCTGCTGCATGGCGAGGCGCCCGGGGACTGGCGCGAGGTGGTGATCAGCGAAATGGATTACTCCACCACGCAAATGGCGAAATCGCTTTCGATGCCGCATAAGGATGCGCGTCTGTTCATGGTCTTCGACGGAAGGTGGAAGCTGGTTCATGCCGAAGGCGGTCTGCCGCCGCTGCTGTTCGATCTGCATGACGACCCCGATGAACTCAAGGATCTGGGCCGCGATCCCGCCTACGAGAGCGAAAGGCGGCGGATGTACGACCATCTGCACGCCTGGTCGCGGCGGCTGTCGCAGCGCACCGCAATCTCGGATGCGAAACTGGACGCGATGCAGGGCAAATACCCGCGCCAGGGCGTTCTGCTGGGGCTCTATGACGGCTCGGAGGTGCAGGAGGAAAATCTCTGCAAGGTTCCGGCGGTGCCGGCGCGCCAAGACACGCTGGACTAGCGGCCTCCGACCGGCGCTGTCGAATGCCGCGCTTGACCGCCTGGGGGCCGGTCTGTGCCCCCGGTACGGCCGGCCCGCCGCCACCGCGGCACTAGCGCGCGAGATGCCGGGTTGCAGACCCCAGGCCAGCTGATCCTGCAGCACGGGCTGCAACCGAACTGGAAGCGATAGAACATGAATAAGGTGAGGTCAGGCGCATCGTCGCTCTCACAGGCGGCCATGGCGGTTGTTCCGCCATGGCTCGGCGGTGTTTCCCGCGAGGCGCTGCGCAGCGACGTTCTGGCGGGGCTGACCGGTGCGACGATCGTCCTGCCGCAGGCCGTCGCCTTTGCCGCCATCGCGGGGCTGCCTCCGGAATACGGTTTCTTCACCGCCATGGTGATGCCGGTGGTCGCGGCCTTTGCCGGATCGAGCTGGCATGCGGTCTCCGGGCCGACAACGGCCATCTCGGCGCTGGTCTTCGGCGCGCTGGCGGGCAGTCTTGAACCCTTTTCGGCCGAATTCATCCAGGTGGCGATCGCTTTGTCGCTGATGGTCGGCATTATTCAGCTGCTGCTCGGCTTTGCCAAGCTGGGGGCGCTCGTCGATTTCGTCTCGCATTCAGTCATGACTGGTTTCGTGGCTGGGGCCGCCATCCTGATCGCGCTCAGCCAGCTGCAGTATATCCTCGCGATTGATCTGCCGCGGCCGAGCCATCTGCCGCTCTTCCTCGAGATGCTGCTGGAGCGGGCATCCGGTGTCAGCTGGCCGGCCGTTGTGGTGAGCATCGTCACGCTGGCTGCCGGGATCGGTGTCAAACGCTGGCGGCCCGGCTTGCCGAACTATCTTCTTGCCCTCGCGGCCGGGTCCGTTGTGGGTTGGGTGTTCTCGCGGAGCGGAGCAGAGATTGCCAGTATCGGGGTCATCAATGCCGCGGCCCCCCGTCCGATGCTGCCGCCGGCCGGGGCGGATCTGTTGCGGACCTACGGGTCCGCCGCCTTTGCGATTGCCCTCGTCGGACTGCTCGAGGCGCTGGCGGTGAGCCGCGCGATCGCGACGCGCTCCGGCCAGCCGATTGACGGCAATCGTGAAATCGTCGGCCAGGGCGCGTCGAATTTCATCGGCAGCTTCTTCCAGTGCTATCCCGGTTCCGCTTCGTTCACGCGGTCCGGGGTGAATTACGAGGCCGGCGCCAGGACGCCGCTTTCGGCCATCTTCGCGGCGGGCTTCCTGTTTCTGATCCTCCAATTCGTGGCGCCCTGGTCGGTCTACGTGCCGGTGTCCGCGATGGCAGGTGTCATTCTGCTGGTGGCCTGGCGCCTTATCGACTTTAAGGAAATCCGGCATATCGCGACGACCTCCGCGAGCGAAAGCGCAATTGCGCTCAGCACGTTCCTGGCGACACTCTTCATCGACCTCGAATTCTCGGTCTATGTCGGCGTCTTTCTGTCCTTCCTGTTCTTTGTGCGCTCATCCTCGCGGCCGACCTTCGGCATTGGCGCGCCAGATCCGAATACCGCGACACGCATGTTCAGGAATGCCGAGGAAAACGGGCTGAAGGAATGCCCGCAGCTGGTCGTCATGCGCCTGGACGGGCCGCTGTTCTTCGGCTCGGTGGAATTCGTGCGCCGCAAGTTCCGCTCTGTCGAGCGGGAGCGCCCGGACCAGAAGCACATGCTGTTTGCAATGAAAGGGGTCGGCGAGGTCGACATGCCCGGATCGGACCTGCTGATCGAGGAGGCCGGACGGCGCCACCGGCGCGGCGGCTCGTTTCACATCATGACCCGGACGCCGAAGACGATCACCAAGCTGGCCCGCTTCAAGGTCATGCGCGCCTTGACGAAGAAACACATTCATCTGAGCAAGGGCGATGCAGTTTCGGAGATCGTGCCATTGCTGGATCCGGACATCTGCCGCACTTGCACCGCGCGGATCTTCCGGGAATGCTCCGCTCAGCCCGGCCATTCCGGCGCGAATGGATCACCGCATCAAACCGCGGGAGAAAACACCTAGGGCAGGTGCGGGGGATTGCCAAGTTGTTTGGGTGTGATTGAGAAAGGCGAGACCTCGGCCCGTCAGGCGCTTATTTCGGCAGCATAGCCGTTCCAGAGGTCGAAAGCATCGGCCCTGGCGTGGCGGTACGAGACGGCGGAAAGTTGATAGCGGCGGGGACGAAAGACGGTGTTGATCTGGTCGTGGGCTGCCAGAAACCTCTGAGCTTGCTTGGGCGATTTGAACCGCCCCATCAGTTTCTCGCGTTTTCGGGTTGGCCTGTGGGATCCTTCAATCCGGTTATTCAAGCCTTTGTGCGCGCGATGATCCGCGCCCGGCGCAAGATCGCAGACCGGTCTGAAATAGCTGCGCAATTTATCCGTGATCACGACGCGGGGTTCGCCATACCGAGCGATCAGCCTTACCAAAAACCGACTTGCCGCCTTGGCATTCCGCTGTGGCTGGACGAGAATGTCGAGGACATCCCCCTTCGCATCCACCGCCCGCCAGAGCCAGAATTTCCGGCCGTTGATCGGGATGACCACTTCGTCCAGATGCCATTTGTCGGCCGTGCCGGGGCCGGTCGCGCCGAATGCAATCGGCGAAAAAGCAGCCAAAGCGGTTGACCCATTGGCGAATGGTTTCGCGGCTGACGATTACACCGCGTTCGGCCAGAAGATCCTCGACATCCGCCGCGCTGAGGGCAAATCGATGATAGACCCAGACCGCATATGCGACGATCTCGCGAGGAAAACGGAACCCCTTCAGGCGCGGCAGTGAGGATGGTATATTCATGCCGGTCGCTTAACCCGATCAGAACGCCCAAACAACTTGGCAATCCCGTCCAACAAAATAAACTTGCTGGACAGTCAGAGTGATCTCTTTGCGCTGGCAGCCCTGCATATGGGCTTCCCGCAATGTTCAACGGATCGCGAGCAGCTGAAAGCGCTGAACGATATGCTGATGAGCGCTAAAGAGCACTGGACGTCTTTCAATTCGGACACCGCAAGAGAAGTGCTTGTGTCGGGTGATGTGGCCGTTGGCCAAATTACCGACGGCTTCGCCGCCAAGGCTCGTTCTGAAAAAGAAACCTTAAAATATGCTTTCCCGACGCAGGGATATGTTGTCTGGATGGACAATGTCGTTTTGCTGAAGGATGCGCCCAACCGTGAAAATGCTCTGAAATTCATGGACTTCCTGCTTGAGCCGGAAAACATTGCAGTCGTTTCCAATTATGCGCGCTATGGCACCGGCGTGTCCGAGGCCGAGGCATTCCTTGATCCCGAGCTGGCAACGCTGCCGGAAGCGAATCCGCCTGCGACCGCAGGTACACCGGTTTTTGTTGAAGCGTGCGACGAAGCAACTCAGGCTGTGTATGACCAAATTTGGACAAACCTGAAAAAATGAGCCGGATTGCCTGCCGGGGATTACTGGTGGGCTGCTCCCCGAAACTGACAGACGAGCGAAATCATGAACGTAAAACCACGTGCGCGCGATCTAGGCCTGCCGTTTAACGGTGAAACCGGCCCTTATAATGCCATCACAGATATCAAAGGTTTGAAGGTCGGGTTCACAACGCTGACGGACCAATCCCGCAATATCCGGACCGGCGTGACGGCAATCCTGCCGCGCGGGGACGCGTCGGAACCCAAGCCGGTCTGGGCCGGTCAGTATGCCCTCAATGGCAATGGTGAGATGACCGGCACCCATTGGATCAACGATGCCGGTTACTTCGCGGGCCCCATCTGCATCACCAATACCCATTCTGTCGGTATGGCCCATCATGGGGCAACCCGCTGGATGATTGAAACCTATGAGGACTATTTCTGTAAAGAGCATGCCTCGGCCATGCCGGTTGTGGCAGAAACCTATGATGGCGTTCTGAATGACATCAATAGCCAACATGTCACCTCCGAGCATGCGATCGCCGCGCTGAACAGCGCCACATCCGGGCCGGTCGCCGAAGGTGCTGTTGGCGGCGGCAATGGCATGATCTGTTATGAGTTCAAAGGGGGCACGGGAACCGCCTCTCGGCGGATCGAAATCGGGGGCGAAACTTATACCGTGGCCGCACTCGTACAGGCCAACCATGGGATCCGGCCATGGCTCAACATCCTTGGAAAACCAGTCGGGAAAATGATGCCCGAAGACCGGATCCTCGAACAGGAAACCGGATCGATCATCGTCATACTCGCCACCGATGCTCCCTTGTCCGCCCTGTCACTGAGGCAGGTCGCCAAAAGGGCAGCTATCGGCATCGGGCGTGGGGGCAGCCCGTGGGGGAACAATTCGGGCGACATTTTCCTGGCGCTTTCCGTCGCCAACGAACAGCGCATGCCGCAGATGGAAACGGCGCTGACGACGCGCACGGAACTCAACATGGGGTTGCTTGATCCTTTTTACCTTGCAGCTGTCGAATGCGTGGAAGAATCCGTTGTGAATGCAATTGTCGCAGGAGAAGACACGCCGTCCTTCAAGCCCGAGGGGTTGGTTTGCAAGGGAATCGACACGACCAGATTGTCAGCGCTCTTTTGTTGAGCACAAACTCGAACTTGTCGTGCGGAAGCACCAAGTGCAGCTCTCTGTTTGCGGGATCGTCAAGTGCGGGTTCTATTGCCGTTCGGGGTCCTGGTTCTCTACGAAGTCGGTGTTTCCGCTTCCTGATGGCGTCCGGGAGCTGACCAGCCAGAATGTCATTCGCGAAGTGAGCGTCACGCTCCTTCAGCCGCTTTGACTGGCTTGATCCGCCGCCGTCCCGAAGGACGCTGAACCCGCCCTGTCTCTTGTGGGCGGGATCTCAGTTGGTTGTCAGGTGATAAGTTCCTTTCCCGGTTCAAAGACTGTCTGGTCGCGCCAGATGCACATCATGACGACAGCGAGCTTTCGGGATGCCGCCACTGCGGCTTTCTTGAAGCCCTTCCGATCTTGCAGCCTCTTGGCCCAAGCGCGCAGCTGTGATGGCTTTCTGACCTGGGTGATTAAGGTGGTGGCCGCGGAGTAGAGCAGTCTTCGCAGATCACGATCTCCGCATTTTGATATCCGGCCGGACCAGTCCATGTCTCCGGATTGGTGCCGCCGCGGCGTGAGGCCGAGAAAGGCGCCGACGTCCCTCGATCTCCGGAAACGCTCCGCATTGTCGAGGGTAGCGATAAAGGACAGCGCGACGACAGGCCCAACCCCCGGGACGGTCATGAGGCGGCGGGCAAGGCCGCTTTCGCGTGCGATGAGCCTGAGATCTTCATCCATCGCTTCCGCGGCCGCGCACAGGGTTCTGTGGATCGGAATGAACATGTCAGCCATCACGCCGAGCGCCGGGTCGGTCTGGCCTGCCCCGGCGAGTTGGTCGCGGAAGCCCTGCCGCAGGTTTGCACGGCCTACTGAACCCATGCAGACCCCGAAAACCTTCAGCACGCCTCGAACATGCGCTTCAAGGTCCTTGCGCATCCTGATCAGGCGCTCCCGTGCGCCAATGAGTACGCGAACCCGCTCCGACGCCTCGCTTCTGATGTGAACCCGGCTGAACCAGCCGGTGCGGGCCAGATGCGCCAGCCCTTCGGCATCACCGGTATCGGACTTGTTGATCCGCCCAGACAGCGCCTTGTGCGCCAGGCGGGCATCAATGCAGATGATCGGAAGGCCGCGTTTCTCCAGCTCGCGGGTGAGCCAGATGGCCAGGATGCCACTCATGCACCACCCGCTCGGGCTTGGCGGAATGTTCGAAAATAAACGATGCAATCTCGTCCGGATCCGAACTGGTTTCGCCGCGCGCCAGCACCTCGCCATCTTCATCGACAACACAGATCGACACGGATTTGACGGACACGTCCAGACCAACATAATGCAACATGGTCGTTCTCCTTCACGGCTGGTTTTGCTGAGGCCGATCTTATCGGACCTCGTTCGCCCTGGGAGAGCGGCCGCCGCAAACACACCATGTCATTCGTTTCTTCAGTGTAAGCGGCAGCTCCGTCCGCATCTCGCCCATCAAACTTCCGGCATTGAAAGTCCGGTGTGTAAAAAGTGCTGAGCGTTAGATTTGGAAAGGGCTGGCAGCTGCCATCGTTGGGCCTAAAAGTCCTCAGCCATCACAGCGGCTCTGTCAGGTTGCTGATGTCAGGCTGAGTTTATTGGTGACGGCGAAGATCAAGCGGTCAATTCGGCGGAATAGCCGATCCACAGCGAGAACGCGTCGTACCTTGCGTGGCGGTAAGATTCTGCGGACAGACGGTTGCTGCGCGACAAACTGGATGAGATTCTATGTCGCGGCATCGGTGACGTTATCATCCTGATTGTCGCTGGCGTCTCACTCAGATTGACGCGCAATAGACGGTGGCGCTTCGGGCGGAACAGACTGGCGGCCTGATCGTGCGCAGAAAGGAACTGCTGCGCCTGGCGCGGGGATTTGAACCGGCCCATGATCTTCTCGCGTCTTCGGGTATGCCGGTGGGAGGCCTCGCTTCGGTTGTTCAAGCCCTTGTGCTGGCGATGCTCGATTCCGGGTGCGATCTGTGCCTTGGCTGCACCGTAGGATCGCAGTTTGTCCGTCACCAGGACACGGGGCTGGCCCCACCGTTTCATGAGTTTCCGCAAAAAACGGAGGGCTGCGGCCTTGTTGCGTCGCGACTGGATCAGGATTTCGAGCACATCGCCCTTGGCGTCTACGGCCCGCCAAAGCCAGTGGCTCCGGCCTTTGATCCGGATCACGACTTCATCGAGATGCCATTTATCCGCCGGCGCTGAACGGTCCCGGCGGATCTTTGCGGCAAACTGATGCCCGAACCGGTTCACCCAGTCACGGATCGTCTCGTACGAAACTGAGACACCGCGTTCCGCCAACAGATCCTCAACGTCGCGCAGGCTCAGAGCGAACCGATGGTAGGCCCAAACGGCGTAACCAATCACACTCCGCGGAAACCTGAAGCCCTTGATCCGGGGCAAATCTTTGATGTTCAGCATGACAGAGAACTACCCCGCCGGTGCGGCGTCAACAACCTGACAAAGCCGTCACGGGATTGCAATTTGTGGTCTGGCTATGCTGCCGAAAAGGCAGCTTGGAATCCAGAAGCCTCACCCAACTGAATCACGCGCCAGCAACTTTGCGATCCCCTACCGATTGCGGTACCTGTACTTCGGGCATCGCGCCAATCAGCATCCGCGCATAGTCACTTTCAGGAAAATCGAAAATTCTATCCGTGTTGCCTTCTTCCACTAATTCACCGCGGTAAATTAGCGCTACCCGGTCGCAGAGGTAGCGCACTACCGCGAGGTCATGGCTGATGAAGAAGTAAGTCAATCCAAGCTTGTCCTGCAAATCGCAAAGCAAGTTCAGCACCTGCGCTTGCACCGAGACATCCAGTGCCGAAGTTGGTTCGTCCAGCAACAAAAGCTCTGGCCCCGAGGCGAGCGCCCGGGCGATGCAAATGCGCTGCCGCTGGCCACCGGAAAACTCATGCGGGTAGCGAGACAGGTGCTGAGGGCCGAGCCCGACAAGCGACAAGAGCTCCGCTGCCCGGTCGATCCGCTGGCGCCGGCCGAGGCCCAGTGTATCCCGGTGGATCAGCATTGGCTCGGTCACAATGTCTTGGACGGACATCCGCGGATTGAGCGACGCATAGGGATCCTGAAACACGATCTGCACACGGGCACGCAGGCGGCGCATCTCGGCAGCCGACAGCGCCGCGAGGTCGCGGCCTTCGAATAGGATGCGCCCAGTGGTTGGGGTTTCCAGATGCAATATCGACCGCGTCAGGGTGGTCTTGCCGGAACCGCTCTCGCCGACCAGCCCGAAGCTCTCGCCCTTGCGCACCGAGAGCGAGACATTTTTTAGCGCCTGCACCTCTTTGGTGTGGCCGAAAAGGGCGCGGCGGGCGCCATAGACTTTCGAGACATTCTCGATTTTCAGGATAGGTTCAGACATGCTCCAGCACCTCCTTTTCGGTCAGACGGATACAGGCCGCGTGGTGCCCGCTGCTTACCTCGACGGCCGGCGGCAGGGCCTTGGTGCAAGCCGCAACCGCGCGTGGGCAGCGCGGGGCGAAGCGGCAGCCCGGAGGCGGCGTGACAAGGTTCGGCACTGAGCCGCCCAGCCCGTTGAGCGACCCGCGCCGCGAATGCCTGGTCGGGATCGCCGCCATCAAAGCCTGGGTGTAAGGGTGGGCCGGTCTGCCGATGACTTCCGCCACCGGGCCAGATTCGACAATATTGCCGGCATACATGACCGCAACATGGGTGCAGGTCTCAGCCACCACGCCAAGATTGTGGGTGATCAGGATAACACCTATTTTGTGTTCGGCCACGGTACCTTTCAGCAGCTTGAGGATTTGCGCCTGTACCGAGACATCAAGCGCCGTCGTCGGTTCATCCGCGATCAGCAGGTCGGGCCGCCCGATCAGCGCCATAGCAATCAGCACTCGCTGGCGCATTCCGCCCGAGAACTCGTGCGGAAAATTGTCCAGCCGTTCCCGGGCATTGGGAATACCGACCCGGTCCAGCATGCTGGCCGCCAGTTCGCGCGCCGCACGGCGGCGCTCGCTGTGCCCGGCCCCGGCGGGGCAATTCAGCACCGAGGGATCATGCTGAGCCGCCGCCAGCGCGACGTCGACCAGCTGATCGCCGATCCGGTAGGCCGGGTTGAGATTGGTGGTTGGATCCTGAAAGATCATGCCGATCCGCTTGCCGCGCAGCTTCTGAACCTGCCGTAGCGGCAGTTTCAGAAGATCGCGGCCCTCGAACATGATTTCGCCGCGCATGTAGCGCGCCGGCGGTGTCGGGACCAGCTGCGAAATTGACAGGCCAGTCAAGGACTTGCCGCAGCCGGATTCACCGACCAGGCCCCAGATCTCGCCGCGGTTCACGGTCAGTTCGATGCCGTTGAGCACATGCGCCACGCCTTCGAAACTGGTCATCGACAGATGCAGGTCTCGGATGGAAAGCAGTGAATTGTCCATGTCAGCGCCTCGCTTTCGGGTCAAGAATGTCGCGCAGCCCGTCGCCCAGCAGGTTGAAGCCGAAGACCGCAAGGAACATCGCCATGCCCGGTGCCATCGCCGTCCACCAGTAGTCCGGCATATAGGCGCGCGACAGGGACAGCAGGGTGCCCCATTCCGGCGTCGGCGGCCGCACACCGATGCCGATAAAGCCGAGCCCAGCCACGGTTAGGATGGCAAATCCCATGTCGAGCGACATCTTGACGATGATCGGTGACACCACATTGGGCAGAATATGCCGGAAAAGGATGCGGCCCGGCGCGGCGCCGATGGCGCGGGCCGCGGTGACATAGACCTCCTCGCGCGCGGCCAGCACCTCGCCGCGGACCAGCCGGGCGTATCCGGGCCACCACGACAGGGAAATCGCGATTACCATGTTGGTGAACCCTGGGCCAAGCGCGGCGGCGATGGCCATGGCCAGGATCAGCCCCGGGATGGTCAGCGTCAGATCTGTCAGCCGCATCAGCACCTCGTCGGTCCAGCCGCCGACAAAGCCCGCGATGCCGCCGACCAGGGTACCGATCACGGTGCCGATCAGCACCACGCCGAACCCGGCGAACACCGAAACCGTTGTCCCCGCCATCACCAGCGACAGCACATCCTGGCCCAGTTCGTTGGTTCCAAAGGGGTGCGCAGCCGAAGGCGGCTGGAACCGCTGTGCGGTGTCGACACCGCCAGCAACATGTTCGGGAAACGGTGCCAGTGCGGTGCCGAAGAGGGTAAAGAACAGCACCACTGCTACCATGGCCGCGCCCAGCATCGACAGTTTGGACTGGCGGAACCGGAACAGCGCCCGGCGCCAGCGGTCATTGCCGGCAGGCAGAGCGTCGGCGGAGGGGGTTTGATCAGTCACGGTCATGAGTATCGCACCTTCGGATTGATGACCCCGTACAGAAGGTCAATGATAAGGTTGGCTGCGACGAACAGCAGCCCGATCACCAGCGCCACGCCGATCACCGGCATCATGTCCTGGGAAATGATCGCCTTGGTCGCGTAGAGGCCGAGACCGGGCCAGTCGAACACGGTCTCCACCAGAACGGTGCCGCCGAGGAGCCAGCCAAAGTAAAGGCCGATGACGGTCAGCGTTGCCGAAACCGCGTTACGGGCGACATATTTCAGAATGATCTTGTTTCTCGGCAAGCCCAGGGCACGGGCGGTCATCACGTAGTCCTGACCCATCACTTCGATCGTCGAGGCGCGCATCATCCGCATGATTGTGGCCAGCGGCGACAGCGACATGGCGATTGCCGGCATGGCAAGGTGGCGCAGCGCAGTGCCGAACGTTTCCAGGTCGCCTGCGATCAGGGAATCGATTGTCAGAAAGCCGGTAACGGACGGCGGCGGAATCACGATGACCGGCAGGCGCCCCCCGAGCGGCAGCCACATCAGCCACATCGCAAAGCAGAGTTGAAGCAGTAGTCCGAGGAAAAACCGCGGCAGCGAGATGGCGCCGATGGCGAGCACCTGAGAGACGTAATCGGGCCAGCGGTTGCGCCAGACCGCCGTCACCAGCCCCAACGGAATGCCGATGAGCACCGCAAACAGCATGGCGGCAATTACCAGTTCCAGTGTCGCGGGCAGATAGGCTGCAATATCCGCGGCAACCGGGCGCCGAGTCAGCAGCGACGTCCCTAAATCACCTTGCAACAATCCGGCGGCGTAATTGGCGTATTGCACCCAGACCGGCTTATCGAGGCCGAATTCCCGGGCCAGGGCCTCAATTTCCTCCGGGGTCGCATTCGGCCCGGCGGCAAGACCGACCGGGTCGCCGGGCAGCAGCCGGGCGATGGCGAACATGACCACTGTCAACCCGATCAGCACCGGGATCAACATCACGCATCGCCTGACAATGAAATAGAGCATCGCTTTAGCCTTTCGTTCAAGGTGGGCCAGGCACGGGGAGAAGATGCCTGGCCCGAGGGGCTCAGCCGATTGATAGCGGCCAGGCCTCAACTGCGTTGGAAGCGACTGGCGTGAACTCGTAATTCTCAACGCTGTCGCGCAGTCCGATTTTGCGCAATTCCAGCACACCGAAGATGTCGGGCGCATCCTCGATCACCTTACGTTGGAACTCGCCGTAGATCCCGGCCCGCTTCGCGGGGTCGATTTCGGCCCGCCCGGCCTCGATCAGCGCGTCCACCTCAGGGTTGTTGTAGACCGCGTTCTGCCAGCCGCCGTTTCGCGAGGAGTGATATGCGGCAAAGGCGATATTGTCGGGATCGCCGTAATTCGCCGTCTGGTAGACCGGAAAGAAATCCGGGAAGGTCTCGGGCGAGGCGCAGGCCGCCACCATGTCGGGCCATTTCAGTGGCTGGATCTCCAGATCGATACCGAGTTGCTTGAGGCTGTCGAGCATGATCAGCGACCAGCGGCGCTGCTGTTCCAGCCCCGAGACATGCACCATCCTGAGCGAGAAACCTCCCTCGGGCCGGTCCGTTTTGGCCATGTATTCCCGCGCCTTGTCCAGATCCATGCGCGGCACGTCAAGCGCCGGGTCATGGCCCAGAATACCGGTGGGCAGCGGCCCGGTCATCAGCTCGGCAAAGCCGGCCGAGTCTCGGATCGCTTCATAGTTCACCGCATGCGAGATCGCTTTGCGCAGGTTGATGTCCTGCAGCGGGCCGTGTTCGGTGTTCATCTTGATCGAAAATGTACGGTATTCCGGCTCGATTACCCGCACCACGCCCGGCGCGCCTTCCAGCGACTCCATGTCTTCGCTGGTCAGATCGACGGCCACATGCGCCTCGCCGCGCTGCAGCATGAGCCGTTGGGTCGCGGTCTCGCGCACGATCTGCCAGATCACCCCGTCGAGATTGCCGCCCCCCGCCTGCCAGGCCTCCTCGGCCCGCGCCAGGTGGTAAAGCGTGCCGACCTGAGAACGGGCGACCTGGAACGGGCCGGATCCGGCAGTATTTGCGAGCAGCCAGCTCTGCCCCATATCCTCGCCCAGGTTGGCCTCGACGGCCGATTTCTCGACGATGAAGATCCACGGCAGGACCTGCAGGAAGGCTGCGAACGGTTTGGCCAGGCTGAATTCCACCGTCTGCGCATCCGGCGCAGAGATGCCCTCAGGAGTGACGATTCCGCGGATCATCCAGGAATTGCCCTTGGCCAACTCCAATGCGCGCTTGAAGGAATAGATAACGTCCTCCGGGGTGACCGGGCTGCCGCTGTGGAACCGGGCAGATGGATTGATCGCGAAGCGGTATGTCATCCCGTCCTCGCTGACGCTCCAGCTCTCGGCCAGCGCCGGAACAGGTTCGGGCGGGCTGCCGGTTACCCGCACCAACGGATCATACACATTGCGCATAAAGAAGGATGCGGAATAGCCAGTGGCGGTGTGGGGGGTCAAAGTTCGGAATATCCTGGCCGGATGCAATCACCAGAATATTGCGGCCGGACTGAGCAAACAGCCGGCCCGGCAGGGTCGCGCTGGCGAGGCCTGCGCCGGCCATCGCCAGCAGGCTGCGGCGGTTCATCTTAAGGTGGGAAGACGTTGCCATCTTGTCTCTCCTTGCTGGATCAATTTTTTTGTATTTTTGTCCTGCGACGCGCCTGCGCCGCAGGATCAGTGCAGCGGGCTTATGCCCATGCGGTGGTCGGCTGTGGTTCGGCCTCGGACCCGGCCGGCACTGCTTGGCCGCGGTAGAACTGGTTCGCGTGCTCCGGCGTCACGAAGCCAAGCTCCAGATCGCGGGCTACCGCCGCCGGATCGCGCTCCTGCGGGTTGCCGAAACCGGCACCACCGCCAAGCACCAGCTCGACGATCTCGCTGGTGTTGTGCAGCGACACCAGCGCCCCGGTGCCGCAGTCGCGCAGCAGATGGCCGTCGGCGCTGTGCACCAGGCCGCGCGCGCCGCCGCCGGCATGGCCCCCGAACAGGCCGGGGATCGGGTTGTCTACGCCTTCCGGATAAACCGACACCAGCATTTCCAGCCCGTCATCGTCGCGCTTGCGGAACCGCACCACCTGACCAACACCACCGCGGCACTTGCCGGCGCCGCCGCTGTCGGCGAGGAAGGATTTCTCGAGCACCAGCACCGGCACCCGGCTTTCCATCAGCTCGATCGAAGTGTTCGCCGCCGAGGTCGGCCAGAGCAGCGAGGAATGGCCGTCTTTGCGGCCGGACCCGCCTTGCCCGCCGCCGCAGAACAGCATGTCGGAATAGAACTGGCCGTCGCCATCCTGACCATAGATATTGGCCGCCACCGCAAGCCCGGTGAAAGACTGCACCATGTCCGGCGCGGCTTTGGACAGCGCGGCAAAGATGTTCGGCGCCAGGTACCAGCCGGTCCGGGTGCGCAAGTTCACAGCCGCCGGATAGGTCGGGTTCAGGATAGACCCTTCCGGCGCCTTGACCTCGAACGGGCGGTAGCAGCCGGCATTGCCGCGCACCGCGGGCGTCAGCATGCATTTCAGCGGATAGGTCGCATGCGCCGCGGTGTAGTTCAGGGTCGAGTTCAGCCCGCCCTGCGGCAGCTGCGGCGGCGCGCCGTCGAAATCGACGGTGATGGCATCGCCCTTGACCTCGACCAGCACCGGATAGGTGATCTTCTCGCCTAGAGGGTTGTTGGTGATGGTCGAACGGTACTGCCCGTCCGGCATCGCCCGGATCGCATCGCGCATCGCCTTTTCCGACAGGCCCTGGCAGACTTCGGCCAGCGCGCCCAGATCATGCATGCCGTAGTCTCGCATGAAAGCGTCCAGCCGCTCGGTGCCCAGTTTGTTGGCGGCGACGAAGGAATAGATGTCGCCCAGCACCTGCTCGCCGTTGCGCACGTTCTGCTGGATCAGGCCGATCAGCGTCTCGTTGGCGACGCCTGCGTCGAACAGCTTCATCGGCGGGATCTGCAGGCCTTCCTCATAGATCTCGCGGGCATGCAGCGAGTCCTTGGTTCCGCCGATGTCAGAGACATGGCCGACAGTGCCCATCAGCCCGACTAGGCGGCCGTCGCGGAACGCCGGGGTGACGATGGCAATGTCGAACAGATGCCCGGCGCAGAGCCACGGATCGTTGGTGATCAGCACGTCGCCGGGTTTCAGCGTCTCGGCCGGGAACTCCTTAAGCAGCGCCTTGACCGCACGTGGCAGCGTCAGGTTGAACACCGGCATCGCCCGCGGGCTGTGCGCCAGGGTTTCGCCATTGGGGTCAAGCAGTTCGCAGGCAAAATCCTGGGCCTCGGCAATCACCAGCGAAAACGCGGTGCGGCACACCGTCAGCCACATTTCCTCGGCCACGTTGACCAGCCGCGACCACATGATTTCCAGCCCGATGGGATCGGCCTCGATCCGGGCAACCGCTTCGGCGCGCGACATTTCCGGGGTCACCAGCGCCTCGGCCGGCTGGATCGCGCCCAGCTTGACGCAAAGGTTCAGGCCCTCGTCAATCACCACGCTGTCCGACGGGCCGACCACCGTGGTCGACTCGCGCTCCTCGATGATCGCCGGGCCGTCGATCTCGTCGCCCGGGCGCAGGGCATAGCGGTCGTAGACCGCGGTGGAGAATTCGCCCTCCTCATACCAGCACTGCCGGTGCCCCTTGATCCGCTCGGCAGCATCGGCCCCGCCGGCTGCGCCGGTCAGCGCCGG
This sequence comes from Leisingera thetidis, assembly GCF_025857195.1. Classification (NCBI taxonomy): domain Bacteria; kingdom Pseudomonadati; phylum Pseudomonadota; class Alphaproteobacteria; order Rhodobacterales; family Roseobacteraceae; genus Leisingera; species Leisingera thetidis. The sequence continues at coordinate 19,569 of NZ_CP109789.1, forward strand.
CTTCGGCGTCGGCCCGGCCACCCGGACGCGGAAATTCACCGCCTCGAACCGGGCGCCTTCGAAGGGCGCGGCGTAGCGGGCGGAATAGGCTTTCACAAAGGCCTCGCGGATTGCCTCCAGGTCGCCTTCGCCGATCTCGCCGGCGGGCAGCGGCACCGAGATGTCGTGCATCTGCCCCACCAGCCGCATGTCGGCACTTCGCTCGATGACCGCCCCGTCACGGCCGGTCCCGGCCCGTTCCAGATGGCCAAGCCCGTCCTGCTCCAGTTCATGCAGGACCTTGTTCACGGTTTCGGCGTCGAAACCGGGCGCCAGTTCCACCCGCAGCGAGCGCACGTCCTCGAAAGACAGCGGCGCGGCAAGGAAACCAAGGGCAGACGCCGCGCCGGAGGCCGGCGGGATCAGCACCGACTGCACGCCCATGACGCGCGCCACGTTCACCGCATGGGCCGGACCAGCGCCGCCGAAGCCAACCATGGCATAATCGCGCGGATCCTTTCCGCGTTCGACCAGATGCACCCGGGCGGCGGCGGCCATGCTTTCGACCACCACCTTGTGAATGCCAAGCGCGGCTTCCTCGACACCCAAGCCCAGGGGATCGGCAACGCGCTTCATCGCCTCGCGCGCGGCGCCGAGGTCCAGCTTCATGCGCCCGCCCAAGAAAAAGCCCGGATCATAGTAGCCCAGCACCAGATTGGCGTCGGTTACCGTGGGTTCTTGGCCGCCAAGGCCATAGCAGGCCGGACCCGGATCAGAACTCGCGGAATGCGGTCCGACCTTCAGCAGGCCCACCTCGTCGATGACAGCGATGGAGCCGCCGCCGGCTCCGATCTCGATCATTTCGATCACCGGCGCTTTGATCGGCAGGCCGGAGCCCTTGGTAAAGCGATGGACCCGCGCCGCCTCCATCATCGGGGCGACCTCGGCGCGGCCATCCTCGATCATGCAGGCTTTGGCGGTGGTGCCGCCCATATCAAAGGAGATAACGTCTTTCAGCCCGGCCCCTTCGGCAAAGAGCGCGGTGGCCAGGCCGCCGCCCGCCGGGCCGCTTTCCAGCAGCCGGATCGGGAAATCGCGCGCGGTCTCGACCGAGACCAGCCCGCCGGCCGAGTGCATCAACCGCAGCGGCCCGGCAAATCCGCTGGTCCGCAGGGCGGTTTCCAGCTTGGTCAGGTAACGGTGCATCAGCGGCTGCACAAAGGCATTGGCGCAGGTGGTCACCGCGCGCTGGTATTCGCCCATCTCGGCCACCACGCCGCTGGAGACAGAGACCGACAGACCGGGGCAGGTTTCGCGGATGATCTCCGCGGCCCGGCGCTCGTGCTCGGGGTTGGCATAGGCATGCATGAACACCACGGCCACCGCCTCGCAGCCCTGCGCGGCCAGCGCCTTTGCGGCGCGGCGCACGGCATCCTCGTCCAGCGCGGTGACAACCTCGCCCGCGGCGGTGATGCGTTCTTCGACTTCCATCCGCAGATCGCGGCTGACCATCGGATCGGGAAAGGCCACGAACAGGTCGTAGATGTCATAACGCTGCTCGGTGCCCATCTCGAGGATGTCGCGGAAGCCATGCGTGGTGATCAGCCCCACCGGGGCGCCCTTGCGCTCGATCACCGCGTTGGTCACCAGCGTCGTGCCATGCACGATTTCAGACACATCCCCATGGGAAATGTCCTGCATTGCCAGTAGTTCCTCTAGCCCCTTCAGCGCGGCCTCGGATGGGTCCTGCGGTGTAGTCAATCGCTTGTGCAGCGTGACCGAGGCATTTTCCCCGTCGTAGAGAACGAAGTCGGTGAAGGTGCCGCCGATATCAAAACCGACGCGCCAGCGCGATGCGGAGTTGGCCATGGAGATCAGTCCTTTCTATGGGATTTGGGGGACGACAAAACCTTTGTCGCCAAGGTCACGGGCTACGCGGGTTGCGCCAGACGCAAGCGCCGCCAGCATTTCATTGCGGCCGTCCGTGTCGATCACCGCATGCGGGTAAACGATGCACAGGCTGACGGCCTCGTCCGTCGCCGGATCGCGCAAGGCGATCGCAATGGCGTCGACACCGGGCGTGGCCTCCTGTTCAGAATAGGCAAATCCGTGGCTGCGGACCTCGCCGAGCTTTGCTATGAGCGCGTCCAGGTCCGGATCATCGCGGTACATCTCGCAGATCTCTTCATCGCCGAGCCGCGCCAGCAGCGAGCGTCCGGTGGCCGAACTCTTGGCCTGCAGCCGGCGGCCAACGGCACCGACAACCCGCAGCACGTTGCTGCCGGAGAAATCAGCTACCCCCGTCACCTCTTGGCCCTCGCGCAGGGAGATATAACCGGTGTGGCCAAAGGTGCGCGACACTTCAGCAACCACGTCGCTGGCCCGCCCGATCAGGCTGGAGGATTGGCGGAATGCGGCGGCGAGATCGAGCATCAGCTTGCCGGGGCGGTGCCTTCGGGTGCCGCCAACGGTTTCCAGCATCCCGGCATCGCGCATCGACTTCAGCAAGCGGGACGCATTTGCTTTCGGCATGTCCAGCCGCTCGGACACCTCGGTGACGGTAACATCAGCGCATCCCGAGCCGAAAAGCCGCAAAACACTAGACGCGTTCTGGAGAATGGTCATTCCTCAGCCTTGTTCCATTTAACGCAACTCTAATTCCATTTTCTGCAACTTCTTCACTGGAGGTGATTCTGTCAACAAAAAACGCCTGAAGGGCAGTATGGGACTCGTTCAAGGACAAGGGCGTGGGTGTTGGCGTGGTAACTTCAAAGACGGCTTTGTCAGGTTGTTGACGCCGCACCGGCGGGGTAGTTCTCTGTCATGCTGAACATCAAAGATTTGCCCCGGATCAAGGGCTTCAGGTTTCCGCGGAGTGTGATTGGTTACGCCGTTTGGGCCTACCATCGGTTCGCTCTGAGCCTGCGCGACGTTGAGGATCTGTTGGCGGAACGCGGTGTCTCAGTTTCGTACGAGACGATCCGTGACTGGGTGAACCGGTTCGGGCATCAGTTTGCCGCAAAGATCCGCCGGGACCGTTCAGCGCCGGCGGATAAATGGCATCTCGATGAAGTCGTGATCCGGATCAAAGGCCGGAGCCACTGGCTTTGGCGGGCCGTAGACGCCAAGGGCGATGTGCTCGAAATCCTGATCCAGTCGCGACGCAACAAGGCCGCAGCCCTCCGTTTTTTGCGGAAACTCATGAAACGGTGGGGCCAGCCCCGTGTCCTGGTGACGGACAAACTGCGATCCTACGGTGCAGCCAAGGCACAGATCGCACCGGAATCGAGCATCGCCAGCACAAGGGCTTGAACAACCGAAGCGAGGCCTCCCACCGGCATACCCGAAGACGCGAGAAGATCATGGGCCGGTTCAAATCCCCGCGCCAGGCGCAGCAGTTCCTTTCTGCGCACGATCAGGCCGCCAGTCTGTTCCGCCCGAAGCGCCACCGTCTATTGCGCGTCAATCTGAGTGAGACGCCAGCGACAATCAGGATGATAACGTCACCGATGCCGCGACATAGAATCTCATCCAGTTTGTCGCGCAGCAACCGTCTGTCCGCAGAATCTTACCGCCACGCAAGGTACGACGCGTTCTCGCTGTGGATCGGCTATTCCGCCGAATTGACCGCTTGATCTTCGCCGTCACCAATAAACTCAGCCTGACATCAGCAACCTGATAAAGCCGCATGAGGATGTGCCGATAGACGACCGCGACCGTTTGAGCGTCAACGGGCGAAAGTGCGGCCGGGACCACTGGAGGCATTGAAAATGCCGATATTAGCTAATATATACATTTTAGCTAATGCCGACTTGGAGGATGGTATGAAAGAGTTTTCTTCAACGGACCTTGCGAACAAGACTGGTGATGTGCTTGCAGCCGCAGCGCAATCCCCGGTGTCAATTGCGAGGCACGGAAAACCGCGTTTTGTAGTTCTGAGCGCGGAGGTATTCGACCTGCTGAAACGTGAGAAGTCCACCCGTCGCGCCGTTCACGTATCGGATCTGGATGATGAAGGAGCAAGTTCACTTGTTGCAGCGTTGACCGAAAGCATCGAAAGTGACTGATCCGGACAGATCCCCCCAATTAGGGGATGTATGGCAATACCCTTACCTTTGGAGCCGGGAAGACCGGCGCGGTGAGACAGAGGGTCGAAAGCCTCGTCCATCGGTTGTTACCTTGCTGTTGAAGACCGGTTCAGGAGGCACGAGAGTGCTTTTTTTGCCCATTACCTCGCAGCCGCCAGGCGGAAATCGTTATGCAGTCGAAATTCCCGAAATGGAGAAACGGCGGGCGGGTTTGGACGCAGACATATCCCTCTGGATCATTGCCGATGAGTATAACGAAGATCTGTGCGGGGAATCCTACTATATCGAGCCCAACGGAAAAATCGGCAGCTTCAGTAAGTCATTCGTAAAGCAAGTCCAGGGCGTCATGATCCAGGCCATCCAAGCACAACGCTCAAGGAAAGTGAGCAGATCTTAAGCGTGCCCGTCGTCAGAGATTTTGGGCCATCAGGCGGCTTGACCGCTGACTGGCTAGGAAAGGAGTAGGGGACTATGAAATACCTAGTTGTAGCATCTTTCCTTTTCTCAATATCTCCGGCGGTTGCTGCGCCGGTCCAGAGTAGCAACATATTCATGATCGACGGAGATACCGCCGACATCGAGGGCGAGCGCTTCAGGCTAGTCGGGTACGATACACCAGAGACCTACAAACCCAAGTGCGGCTACGAGAAGGCGCTAGGCGCTGAGGCAACACAGCGTGTCCGTCAGCTGGTCCGGGAGGCTGGGCTTGTCGACCTGGTTATTCTCCCCGGCCGTGACAAGTACGATAGAGGCTTGGCGCGTCTCTATGTCCACGGCAGCGACATTGGCGAGATCCTGATTTCCGAAGGGCTGGCGCGTCCCTATGGGGGGAGGGCGCAGATCAAGCTGGTGCCGTTGAGTAGTCACTAGGTCAAAAACATCTCGCTCGTTCCCTTTGGTTGGGATATCCGCCGTCCAGTCGATTGAACACAACAAGGAAAAATTTATGTCGTGTCCGCAAATCGTGTTGGGGGTGAGATAACAATTCACGCCACACACTTCGGTTGCGGAGAAATCAGCCAATATCTATGCATGACATGATGGCGAAAGCAGCTATGGCTGAATCTGGTGTTTGGGCGGTTTGAAAGCTGGCGGTGCATCTGGTTGGTTTGATGTCGCCAAACAAACCACCAACCATCGAGGACGCACCACCATGAATGACGCTACCATCATCGAATTTGCCGGTCGAGACACCGTGTCGGACCCGCTGACGGATCTTCTGCGCAAGGGCGCGCGGGAGCTTCTGCAAACGGCGGTCGAGGCGGAGCTGGACGCTTTTCCTGGCCGAATTTGCGAAACACCGCACCCCGGAGGGCCGGGCCGCGGTTGTTCGGAACGGACACCACCCCGAACGCGCCGTGCAGACCGGGATCGGCCCGGTCACGGTGCAGATCCCGAAGGTGCGCTCGAAGACGGGCGCGCCTGTGGCGTTCCGCTCGGCGCTGGTCCCGCCTACGTCCGCAAGGCGAAGTCGATCGAGGCGGCGCTGCCCTGGCTGTACCTCAAGGGCATCTCTACGGGCGAGATGGGCGCAGCACTCAAGGCGCTCCTGGGCCCGGACGCGACCGGCTTCTCGGCCAAGACAGTGGCGCGGCTGAAGGCGCAATGGGCGGAGGAGTACGACGCCTGGCGCAAGGCCGATCTTGGCCGTGATGAATGGGTCTATGTCTGGGCCGACGGGATCTACAGCGGCTTGCGCGGCACAGATGACCGGCTCTGCGCCCTGGTCGTGATCGGCGTCAATGCGCGCGGCGAGAAGCATTTCCTGGCCATCGAGGACGGCGTGCGGGAAAGCACCCAAAGCTGGCGCGAGGTCCTGCTGGGGCTCAAAAAGCCGCGGCCTCAACGCTCCGAAACTGGCGGTCGGCGACGGGGCCATGGGATTTTGGGCGGCTCTTGAGGAAGTCTATCCCTCCACCCGGCAACAGCGCTGCTGGGTGCATAAGACGGGCAACGTTCTGAACTATCTGCCAAAGCGCAGTCAGCCCAAGGCAAAGAAGGCGCTGCACGACATCTGGCAGGCCGAGACCCGTGAAGATGCCCGCAAGGAGTTTGACTTGTTCGTCGGCACCTACGAAGCGAAATACCCCAAGGCGGTCGAATGCCTGGTCAAGGACCGCGACGAACTGCTGACCTTCTACGACTTCCCCGCCCAGCACTGGCAGAGCATCAGGACGTCAAATCCCATCGAGAGCGCGTTCGCCACCATCCGCCACCGCACGAAACGCACCAAGGGATGCCTGAGCCGGGACGGGATGCTCCACATGATGTTCAAGCTCGGCCAATGCGCTGAGAAAAGCTGGCGCAAGCTGCGCGGCTTCGCTCATCTCGCAGACGTCATCGAAGGCGTCGATTTCATCAACGGCATCAAGCCATCAACACAAGATCAGGCCGCCGCTTGATGACCGCCCAAACACCAGATTTGACAATAGCTCTGGCGAAAGTCGTAAGCACTGCAAGCTTGCAGAACGCAAACTGTATCACTATGTTATAGAGAGGCGAAGTTGAGAGCATTCAAGGGCAAGGTGTTTTCCCGATGGGCCAAGAAGGAGAGCATTGACGATAAAGATCTCTGCACAGCGGCCAAGGAGGCCTTTGCCGGAAAGGTTGATGGTGATCTCGGGAGTCATCTGTTCAAGAAGCGCGTGGCAAGGAAAGGTGGCGGAAAATCAGGGGGGATATCGCACCATTCTTGGTTTCAGAAAGACAAACTCCGATCGGATTTTCTTCCTTTATGGATATCCCAAGAACGCCCGGTCGAACATCAACTCGAAGGAACACAAGGCCTTGGCGATGCTTGCCGCGGATTTGATTAAGACAACTGACGAACAAGTCGAAGCCCTGAAGGCCAAAGGAACGATCGCAGAACTGGAGTGTAAGAAATGAGCGACATTCTCGATATCGCACACGACATGGCGAAAGATCTGCATGAGGTCGGCGCCATGGACGACATCACCATGCGGGTGATGGATGAGCTGTGCTTGCCTGAACCACGGACCTTTGCTGCGAAGGACATCAAGGCCATCCGCAAGAAAACCCGGATGAGTCAGGCCGTTTTTGCTGCTTTTCTCAACGTTGGCAGCAACACAATCGCCCAGTGGGAGCAAGGAAACCGCTCTCCGAGCGGGCCTTCCGTGCGCCTTTTGGATGTGATCGACCGAAAGGGCATCGAGGCTATCACCTGACCTCTCACGCCCACCGAAATGCTTCCAATGGCGAAATGAGCGACTGACGGGCGATAAACCAATCCACATACCCTGGCAGATACTTGGACGCCGGCCCTTTGAATTGCCGGATAAAATCCTCGTATCTCGAATGGAGAGAGTTGATGTTCTGGATGTGGTGCGAGGCCGTCGCCCGCGCCTTGCCCTTGGCGCCACCAACCACGAAATGCTCCAATCCCTTCACCTGGGCAAAATGGCCATACGCACGCAATGCGTCGCTGCACAGGACCGCATCGGCCGGGATCACAGGATCCAGAGCCTTCTGGATCGTCGCATTGGCTCGGTCGGCGATCCGCTGGGCCCTCTTGGCCCCGCCACGATCGACCACCGTCAGGATCGGCAACTGCCATTGGCTGAGGCCCCTCTGCATCTTCACGCCCAGCTTGTTGTATTCATACCAGCGAAGGCGCGGAGGCTTCGGGCTGTTGAGCGGGTCTCGCTTGTATCTCACCCACTCGCGGGAACCCTTCCGGGATTCCTTCTGGTAGGTCTCATCTACTTCGACGATGCCGGAAAATTGATCGTCGGATGAATCACTTAGCCCCTGCATGATGATCAGACGCCAGCGCCAGATTGTGTGCTTATCGAGGCCCAGGCGATTGGCCAATTGCCGAATGGAAGAAGGTGCGCGAATGCCCAGCATGTCCCGGATCACTTCGAGAAAAAGATCCGGCCGATGGAAGTGCCTGATCTTGGAAGTCGTCCTACCACAGAAGGTCTTCTGACACCCCAAACAGCGGTATCGTTGAACCTTGGTTCGAGTCCGTCCCCATTTCTGGCGACGGTCGTCGCCGCAATGCGGGCACTTGTGTTCTTGTTCTGTTCGTGATTCAATCTCAGACAGGGCTTCGGTTTTTCTCCGAACATCCCTAATCTTTGTTCTGGCGTCCTCGATCTGCGCCGGGTTCAAGTCATGAAACCGCTCGAGGAATTGCCGAAAGTCGTGTGCCTGCACGATCCGCTCCGCTGTTTTTTTAGGAGCTATATTGGCCAATTGTGAAAATCCGAAGGCTACACGGAAATTTTCCCAACACGATTTGCGGACACGGCAAAAATTTATGGATCTGAAAGCGATGTCTTCCACGGAGCTAAGGCAGCTCGAAACCGATGTGCAAGCCGCCATCCAGGTTCGGGAGAAGGAGGACCTGAAGGCAGCTTTTCGGGCGGCGGAAACTGCAGTTGCTGAGTTTGGGTTCACGCTTGAAGAGGTTTGGTCCAAGATTGGAAACCGACCCAAACCTAAGTCACCGCCCAAGTATCGGAACCCTGAGAACCCAAGCCAATCCTGGACGGGCAGGGGGCGCAAACCCCAATGGATTGTCGAAGCTATAAGAAACGGGCGCGACATTTCCGAATTAGAAGTGTGAGCTACTCCCCGATCGTTGGACAGGATCTGGCGTAATTTAAGCTACTCTCTGCCGCTGCTGACCAGGTTGGGTTTCGTCTTTTCTCAGCCAATAGACCATGGCAGGAGGCTTGCCGCCAAGGGCGGAATGTGGGCGTTTTCGATTATAGAACTCGATCCATCTGCCGACGCCTGCCTTCGCCTCTGATCCAGTCTCCCAAGCGTGCAAGTAGACGCACTCGTATTTCAGGCTGCGCCAGAGCCGTTCGACAAAGATATTGTCGAGGAACCGGCCTTTGCCATCCATCGAGATGCGCACACCGGATCGCCGCAGCCTGTCCGTCCAGGCGAAGGACGTGAACTGGCTGCCCTGATCTGTATTCATGATCTCGGGCGGGCCGAACTTGTGGATGGCCTCGTTCAGCGCCTCGACACAGAAGTCCGCTTCCAGCGTGTTCGAGATGCGCCAGGCCAGCACCTTGCGGGTGTGCCAGTCAATGATCGCCACCAGATACAGGAACCCCTTGCGCATTGGCAGATAGGTGATGTCTGCCGCCCAGACCTGGTTCGGGCGCCCCACCCGCAGACCACGCAGCAGATAGGGGTAGGTCTTGTGTCCCTTCGCTGCCTTGCTGGTGTTGGGCTTCTGGTAGATCGGCATGAGCCCCATCACCCTCATTAGCCGCCTGATCCGCTTTTCGTTCACCAAATGACCCTCATTGCGCAGATGCCAAGTCATCTGCCGCACACCGAAGAACGGCGTTTCCAGGAACTGTTCGTCGATCCGACGCATCAGCATCAGGTTCAGAGCCGTCTCGCCTTTGGGTTGATAATAGAACGACGACCGCGGGATCGACAGCAGCTTGCACTGCTTGCCAATGGGCAGATTGGCATTGGCAGGCTCGATCATTTTCCGCCTCACTTGCCGATCCACGGTTTGAGCTTTCGTGACAAAAGATCCTATGAGGGCGGAACGCTCTGTTTGGGTAGCTTGGCCGCATCTACTTTTGCGGGAGACCAATTCATGGACCATGACCATACTATCGAACCGAAGACATTTGTCGCGATTGAACTGAGCAAGCGCAGCTGGGTTATCGGTGTCGCCAAGCCTGATCGAGACAAGCCTTCCATTTATCGCCTGACTGGTGGCGATGCGTCGGGTTTGCTCGCCCGACTACGACGAACTTCAAGCGCCGAGAATATGGTCCTCTGTTTCGAGGCTGGCCATGACGGGTTCTGGTTGGCGCGGTTTCTACAGGCAAAAGGTTATGATGTCCGGATCCTTGATCCGGCAAGTCTGCAGGTCAATCGCCGGGCCAGGCGGGTCAAGACGGATCGCATTGACGCTTTGGCGATGCTTCGCGCATTGGCCGCTGTTTACCGGGGGGAAAGACACGTCTGTGCGCAGGTTCGTGTCTTGACCGTCGAGGAAGAGGACGCCCGGCGGTCGCATCGCGAGCGCGATAGGCTCATTCACGAGAGAACGGCCCACGTGAACCGTATCAAGGGTCTCCTGTTTGCCCAAGGCATTCGGGATGTGGAGCCACGATTGCGCCGGACGCGCATAGATTTCAATGAATTCAGAACGGCGGAAGGGCACCCGTTACCACCGCGGCTACGTGCCGAACTTGAAAGAGAATACGCGCGACTGGTCATGGTCGAGGACCAACTGCGTCTGGTGGAGAAAGAGCGAGACACAGCTGACTCGCAGTCGCCTGCCGTCGAGCAGAAACGGCTCGATCTCTGTCGGCTGCAAGGTATTGGCGGAGCGGCCTCTGCTATTCTTGCTCGAGAGATTTTTGCCCGATCATTCTCGTCGCGGCGGCACCTCGCATCGTATCTGGGCCTGACGCCGAGCGCCTATGACAGCGGCACCGTGACCAAGTGCCAAGGCATCTCCAAGGCGGGTAATTCCTGGGCGCGACGCATTCTGATCGAGATCGCATGGCTGTGGCTGAAGTATCAGCCGCAAACGACCTTGGCGCGCTGGTACACTCAGCGGACGCAGGGCCAGGGAGCGCGTATCCGCAGGATCATGCTGATCGCTTTGGCGCGTAAATTGGCCATCGCCTTGTGGCGGTACGTGGAAACCGGCGTCTTGCCGGAGGGCACAAGACTGTCGGCCAAGGCAACCTAACGAACTCCAGAGCTTCAGGTCTCCGGCCAGAGACCTGAGGGCGGGATGACGGGCGTCGTGTCAACGATTGGCGCTACTGTTGAGCGCCGGCAAAAAAGTGTGAACCCGTCCCCGATCCGTTCGTGTGAATGCAAGATTGTGGTCAGCCGTCATGGAGCTACCGGATATAAGTTGATGCGGGCGACCCCGCATGATCTTCACACAGCAATCGATCCGCCCGGTGCCGAGACATGGAAACGCTGCGAAACATCGCAGCGACAGGTAACTGTGCGCCTGTTGACAAACATCTCCTCATATAAATCGTTGGCAACGGCCAGCTCCCCAATCTTAGCGTGCAGCTCTTTGACCTGCTCTTCGTCAATCTCCGGGGTTTTCTTGCCGCCACGCTCGAACACGCCGGACGCGCCCTCCAGGAGCGCCCGCTTCCAGCTGTGGATCATCGTCGGATGAACGCCAAATTGGCTTGCCAGCTCTGCAACAGTCCGCTCGCCCTTCAAAGCCTCAAGCGCGACCTTGGCCTTGAACTCAGGCGAATGGTTCTTCCGTTTCGACATCTCTGATCTCCTCTGCGTCGAAGATCAACAGACAGCAATTCGTAGCTTACGTCAGTGTCCGAAATTCAGGGGGTAGCTCAGAGGACTATCCGATAGTTGGCGGCAAAGCTTCTGATCTCTTCCCGTGGCCAGCGGTCAAAGACAACGCCAATGTCTTTGGAGCCCGGGCGGTCGCAATTCCTGGCCAAGTTGCCGGTATGGCTCAAGCGCATAAAAATTTTGGTACGCGCCCGTGGGCCGAATTGCTTGGCCCTGCGATTGAAGAAGCGAGAGCCGGCTTGGTGGTGGACTGGTATTGCCAGTTGGTTTTGGCGAGTGCAGCTAAAGACTTGGCCGGTTACCCTGCGTCGAAAAAAGATGTTTCTGGACCGGGATGGGTACCCCTTGGCGTCGGCTTGGACCGCTTTGGGTCAAAATCGCTGCGACCAATCCGCCCTAGCCATCAGCCTGGAAAGGATCGCACGGGAGGGCGCAGGCGCGTTCTATGCGGGGCCAATGGCTGAAGCGATGGTCGATGACCTGCAGGCCGCAGGCGGGCGCCATACCTCCGATGACTTTTCAAATTACTTCGCAAAGACCGTCCCGGCATCGGAGATCCGGTACCGTAACCACCGGGTCTTTAGCACTCCCGAAATGTCGGCGGGGCCGACTTTGGAACGAGTATTTGATTTGCTGTCCAATTGGCAACCCGAGGGCCAGAAACCAGATGCGGGTGCTTATGCCGCTTACAACCGCACCATTCGCCAGGCCAATGCTGAACGGTTTGAGAGCATGGGCGATATCGAACATGAGCCTTCGCCTAGTTGCACAACCCATTTCAATGTTGTGGATTCCGAAGGGACCATGGTCGCGGTGACCCAGACATTGTTGTCGATTTTTGGCTCGCGCATGGTACTGCCGGAAACCGGCATTCTGATGAACAACGGTATTATGTGGTTTGATCCGGAACCTGGAAAGCCGAATTCACTGGGTGCGGGCAAGCGCTGTCTGGCCAACATGTGCCCAACCCTGCTGCAGCGTGAAGACGGTGCGCAATTTGCATTGGGTGCCGCAGGGGGCAGAAAGATCATGCCCTCTGTCGCACAGTTGGCCTCTCTCTTGCTGGACTACGGCTTTGACGCCGAAACAGCCATCCATCAGCCGCGGATTGACGTCAGCCTAGCAGACGTGACCATTGCCGATGATAGTTTTTCTAAAGAAATCCAAGCCGGATTGGAGAAAGAAATTTCTCCGATCACTTATGCTCCTCGCACGACTTACCCGTTCAATTTTGCCTGTCCCTCGATTGTTTCCAGAGAAGGTTCCGTCAACGCGGCCGTGACAGAGGTCATGTCTCCTTGGGCGGAAGCCGTCTCTGCAGATGATCAACTGACATGAATGCATTCGTCACTGAGTGGGCGTGGGCTTGGCTCTTATGATGCGCTAAAACCATTTTGTTTGGCTTCGTCTACCGAGTTGGTTCTTGCTCTCCAAGCGTGAGGATTGGGTGTTGTGCCGGCCGCTGCTTCAACGCTACGGCGCAAAGCCTCCTTCCGTAACTGCAAGCTATTCAAGCGAATGGGCCGTTCTCTGCCGTTGAGGACGGCCCTAAGTCAGGTATTCAGATTGACCTTGGATGCACGGTGGCAAAGCGTCCAGCTATGCGGGGGAAGGAAACACTATGCAGCCGGTTAAAGGAATTGCACTGAAGCTGTGTTCGGCAGCTATGGCTGAATCTGGTGTTTGGGCGGTTTGAAAGCTGGCGGTGCATCTGGTTGGTTTGATGTCGCCAAACAAACCACCAACCATCGAGGACGCACCACCATGAATGACGCTACCATCATCGAATTTGCCGGTCGAGACACCGTGTCGGACCCGCTGACGGATCTTCTGCGCAAGGGCGCGCGGGAGCTTCTGCAAACGGCGGTCGAGGCGGAGCTGGACGCTTTCCTGGCCGAATTTGCGAAACACCGCACCCCGGAGGGCCGGGCCGCGGTTGTTCGGAACGGACACCACCCCGAACGCGCCGTGCAGACCGGGATCGGCCCGGTCACGGTGCAGATCCCGAAGGTGCGCTCGAAGACGGGCGCGCCTGTGGCGTTCCGCTCGGCGCTGGTCCCGCCTTACGTCCGCAAGGCGAAGTCGATCGAGGCGGCGCTGCCCTTGGCTGTACCTCAAGGGCATCTCTACGGGCGAGATGGGCGCAGCACTCAAGGCGCTCCTGGGCCCGGACGCGACCGGCTTCTCGGCCAAGACAGTGGCGCGGCTGAAGGCGCAATGGGCGGAGGAGTACGACGCCTGGCGCAAGGCCGATCTTGGCCGTGATGAATGGGTCTATGTCTGGGCCGACGGGATCTACAGCGGCTTGCGCGGCACAGATGACCGGCTCTGCGCCCTGGTCGTGATCGGCGTCAATGCGCGCGGCGAGAAGCATTTCCTGGCCATCGAGGACGGCGTGCGGGAAAGCACCCAAAGCTGGCGCGAGGTCCTGCTGGGGCTCAAAAGCCGCGGCCTCAACGCTCCGAAACTGGCGGTCGGCGACGGGGCCATGGGATTTTGGGCGGCTCTTGAGGAAGTCTATCCCTCCACCCGGCAACAGCGCTGCTGGGTGCATAAGACGGGCAACGTTCTGAACTATCTGCCAAAGCGCAGTCAGCCCAAGGCAAAGAAGGCGCTGCACGACATCTGGCAGGCCGAGACCCGTGAAGATGCCCGCAAGGAGTTTGACTTGTTCGTCGGCACCTACGAAGCGAAATACCCCAAGGCGGTCGAATGCCTGGTCAAGGACCGCGACGAACTGCTGACCTTCTACGACTTCCCCCGCCCAGCACTGGCAGAGCATCAGGACGTCAAATCCCATCGAGAGCGCGTTCGCCACCATCCGCCACCGCACGAAACGCACCAAGGGATGCCTGAGCCGGGACGGGATGCTCCACATGATGTTCAAGCTCGGCCAATGCGCTGAGAAAAGCTGGCGCAAGCTGCGCGGCTTCGCTCATCTCGCAGACGTCATCGAAGGCGTCGATTTCATCAACGGCATCAAGCCATCAACACAAGATCAGGCCGCCGCTTGATGACCGCCCAAACACCAGATTTGACAATAGCTCTGTGTTCGGTGCTGTTGTTCATAGTCATGTCATCGCTGATCAAGGCTGCAGCACCACATGTTCCGCCTGGACAGGCAGTATTTTTCCGCTCTCTGTTTGCTATTCCAGTGATCTTTACATGGCTGGCACTGCGGGGTGATCTTTCCACGGGGCTTAAGGTTCAATCGAGGCTGTCACATTTCTGGCGTGGTTTCGTTGGGACCGGCGCGATGGGGCTGGGGTTCGCTGGACTCGGCTTTCTGCCACTGCCAGAAGTGACTGCAATCGGATATGCAGCACCGCTATTGGTCGTAATTTTCGCAGCGATGTTCTTAGGCGAGCCGGTCGGTGTCTTTCGTTTGACAACGGTCGGATTGGGTTTGGCGGGTGTTTTGGTGATTCTCGCTCCACGGCTCACGTTTCTGACAGGCGAGACCGTCCAGACAACAGAAGCTGTGGGTGCCATTCTGGTGCTGATGGGAGCGGTCTGCGCCGCATTGGCCCAAATTTATGTGCGCAAACTGGTGCAAACAGAACAGACTTCGGCCATCGTGTTCTACTTTTCTCTAACCTCGACGGGATTGTCCTTGCTGACCTTGCCCTTCGGCTGGGTGGTCCCGGATGAGCGGGAGATTGCTCTGTTGGTTGCTGCAGGACTTCTCGGGGGGACGGGGCAGATTTTCCTGACCTCCGCCTATCGTTTTGCCGGGGCATCCGTCGTAGCTCCCTTCGATTATGCCTCGATATTGTTCGCGCTGCTCATTGGGTATTTCGTTTTTTCCGAGGTGCCAACGAGCCAGATGCTGATGGGGTCCACTATCGTGATTGCCGCAGGGGTATTGATCATTTTGCGGGAAAGCCGGTTGGGCCTGAAACGCTCAAAAGCCCGCTCGGGCATGACACCACAAGGGTAAGATTTTAGGGATTGCATTTTGAGTCGAACGGCTAGCTATCCGAACACTGTGGTATCCGCTAGGACCTGCCGCACGGCTGGCGGGTGTTTTGGGCGTGCGTTTACCTGCTCAGGGCGGTCTCGGTTCGCGGATCGAGCAGTGTCCCAACGGTTGGTGTAACTCCCGCCGGTAGCGCGGGCTGAGCGGAGCCTTTGGGTAGCGAAGCGAGGCCCGCGCGGGCCGCTTGGCGGCCACGGTTGTTCTTCGGCTAAGGTTTGGTTTGCCGACCTGACCTATGACCGAGGAGATCAACCATGACCAAGGACAGCCTATCAGAGACAGCGGCCTTGCGCGCGCTTTTGTCTGAGACATCTGACACCAACCTGCTTGCCGAGATGCTCGGGTTCGTCGCCGACCGTCTCATGGCGCTGGATGTCGATCGGCTCTGCGGCGCCGGGGCGCACGAACGCAGCGTCGAACGGGTGAACCGGCGCAACGGATACCGCTCCAGAGCCTGGGAGACGCGCGCCGGGACGGTCGACGTGAAGATCCCGAAGCTGCGCAAGGGCAGCTATTTTCCCGAGTTCCTTGAGCCGCGCCGGGCGGCGGAAAAGGCGATGACGGCGGTCATTCAGGAGGCCTATGTCCAAGGCCTGTCGACGCGCTCGGTGGACGACTTGGTCAAGGCGATGGGCATGACCGGGGTGTCGAAGAGCCAAGTCAGCCGCCTGTGCGGCGAGATCGACGAACGGGTTGATGCGTTCCTGACCCGTCCGCTGGAAGGCGAATGGCCCTACCTGTGGCTCGACGCCACCTACATCAAGGTGCGTCGCTCTGGCCGGATCGTCAGCGTCGCGGCCATAGTGGCTGTCGCTGTCAACCTGGACGGCCGCCGCGAAGTTCTGGGCATCGCCGTCCAGCCCAGCGAGGCGGAGGTCTTCTGGGACGAATTCCTGCGTTCTCTCGCCGATCGAGGCCTGCGCGGAACCCGTCTGATCATCGCCGACGACCACAAGGGGCTGAAGGCCGCCGCGGCCAAGGTGCTCGGTGCCACCGTTCAGCGCTGCCGCGTCCATTTCATGCGAAATGCGCTGGCCTGCGTCGGCAAGAAGGACCGCCCGATCGTCACCGCCGCGCTCAAAACCGCCTTCGACCAGGACACGCTCACGGCATCGAAAGAGCACTGGGCCAAATTGACCGACGCGTTCGAACCGCGCCATTCCAAGCTCGCCGAGCTGATGCGCCGCGCCGAGGACGACGTCTTGGCCTACAAGAGCTTCCCCAAGGAACACTGGGCGAAAATCCACAGCACGGATGAGATCGACAAGACTTTTCCGCCGGAATCCTCTATTCTTCGGCAGTGCGGTCGACCTCGGGGCGAAGCGTGGCGTGCCGGCTGGAAGCGTCACCGGGCAGCCTATTCAGTCCCTGCCGGTTTGAGGCGGCCGCACACCCTCTGCCCTTTCCTGGAGGACGCGTCCGCCACGCGGCAACGAAGTGCTCATAGCTCTTTTCCGCATGCTCGGCGATCTTGGCTTCCTGATGGCGCAGCTCCTTTACGTTGTATGCATAGCTCGAGCCGCGCCTGTTGCCTTTCTTCTGCGGCAACCCAGCCGCCAGTTCCATGGCGCGGCGCTTGTGGGCGACCAGGCTGGGCCTGGCCCAGCGGTAATCCTCGCCCTTCGTCAGCATGTGCCAGCAAAGGGTCGCAAGCTTGCGCGCCACGGCAACGGCGGCGATCTGATGACCACGACGCGCGCGGATACGGATGAAGAAGGCGCGCAACGGACCCGGCGCTTTCGCCGCGGCCCAGGCCGCCTCGACCAGCATGGCGCGGGCATGGCTGCGACCGGCCTTGCTGATCCGGCCATGGTGGGCAGGCCCCAGACCGGATTGGCGCACACGCGGGTTCAGCCCGAAATAGCTCACCAGTTTCTGCGGCGACTTGAACCGCTCGATGCTGCCGATCGCCGCCATCAGCCCCGCGGCGACCGCCAGATTGACCCCGGTGATTGTCAGGAGGCGCTGAATTTCTTCGTCGTCCAAGGAGTCCTCGGCGATGTCGCGGTCGAGTTGGGCAAGGTCTTCTCCGAGCCGGTCAAGCTCGCGGATATGACGCGCGATGGCGGCGCGTTCGTCCTCCGGCACCGGCTGGCGGGTCAGCCAGTCGCGGCCGCGCGTGTTGAAGAGATCGGCATGCGGGCATTTCGGGATCAGATGCGCGTGCAGGATGGCATGCACCTCGTTCTTGATCCGGGTCCGGTGCCGGACAACCTGATAGCGGCGCGCCACCAGTCTGCGCATCCGTTCCGTCGCCGCATCCGGGGTCCAGATTTCCGGCAGGTAGCCGGCCGCATGCAGGCTGGACAGCGTGCCGGCGTCGACCTTGTCGGTCTTCACATGGGCATGGGCGATCGCCTTGACCTGAAGCGGATTGGCAATCACCACCCGTTTCACATGGGGCGATAGAACCCGGGACACCGCCATGCAGTTTCCGGTCGCCTCGATCACCACCTCGTCCGTCTTCTTCAGTTGCCGGCCGAAGCCCTCCAGGGCCGTGCGTGTCATCTCGACCCGGCCTTCGTGCCGGGTCAGACCATTCTCCCAGATAACCACCTCCCCAAAGGTGCGGTGGATATCGATGCCGATCACGCGTCGCATGCGTGCCTCCCTTGCCAGTGACAAAAAGCGGGAGCGGCGGGCGACACGACAACTACGGATTCGCGCTCTCGGCGCAACCGGGCGAGTCGCAGAGGCGGCCAGCTACTAACTCGAGCTCTCGGCTCATGCTGTAAGAACGGCCTGCCCGCACCTTCGTGCTCCCAGTGCCTCTGTCCCGGATGCTCGCAGCATACACCCTGATCCGAGAATCGGGGCCGAACATCGGCACCAGGATCTTCATACCGGTTACCAACCCAATCGAACGCCTGAATAAGGAGATCAAGCGCCGGACCAACGTGGTCGGAATCTTTCCCAACGAGGCCGCGGTCACGCGCCTGGTTGGCGCACTGATGCTGGAGCAAAACGATGAGTGGGCGATCACGCGGCGCTACATGACACTGGAAACCGTCGCTGCCATTTGCGACACTACACCCATGGACCCGGCGACTATCGCCGCCCTGTAACTGCGGCCAAGCCAAGGCCGAGGAGCAAAGTTACACCATTTCCCGGGACACTATCGCGGATCGCGGATGGTCTAGTACTATGGACACCCTCTGTCATTTAGCCATCTATTGGTTCCCCTTTTGTTGGGCCTGACTGCTGCCGGGTGCCATGCTTCTGTCCGGGCTCGGCGTAGGAGCCGTCCCATGATACGGTCGGAACACGCAGGGTCGGTCTATCTCCGAAGCGGCATTGCGTTGCCACGGCGTCCAGCGACCTGTTCCTATCCATCGTCCCCGGCCCGCTAGGGAACCTCTCGGTATTCTAGATTTCAGGCGCGGGAGGGAAACGGGTTAAACAGGGCTTCGTCGATCCACAGGCGATGCAGGAGCACGCCGATCTTGCGCGCTCGAGCTGTTTTGGCACGCTTTGCGCCTCTGCGGCGGGCGATGCTCGCAACCCAGCTCTTGAGAGCCGAGGACGCCTTTACTCGCGTCATCATTAAATGGGCAGCCTCAAAGAGCGCGACACGTACGCCCGGATCGCCTGCCCGGCTGATCGCGCCAGGCTGATCTGTCTCCCCCGATTGATATCGCCTCGACGTGAGACCGAAGCAGGGACCGATCTTTCGCGAAAACCGAAAACCGCCCTGGCTCATCCACGGCTGCGCGGAAGGTCATGGCGATGTCTGCCGGTGTCATCTGAACCTTCCGGATACAATTGGCGAAATGGGTGCCAAACGACCGCGTTGCACGAATAGCGCTCGGGCCGCATTTGCCCCTTTCCCCGGTTCGTTATGCGACACGCTCACAGGCTGCACGACCGAGACGGGTCCTGCGGTTGAGGGCATTGACAGCGATGCGGGCTTCGGTTGTCTGGGTCTCCATGTTGCGGCTGCGCAGTTCCGGTCCGATGACCTGTTTGTAGCGCCCGATCTGGGCTTCGCCGCGCGATCTCTGACCATAACCGGTGGCCCTCTGCCATGCCATTCGGCCAGTTTCGGTTATCATGTCGAGATGGGCGTTGCGTGCCTGGCAATCTCCGGGAACGGCGTTCTTCGGCGGCGGAATGATCAACTCGACATCCGGACCAAACGCGTGCCGGATTGTCGCGGCGGTTGGCACACCATCATAAGCTCCGTCTCCGATGAAACGGCGCACCGGACCGGATGCCTCGGCAAGAAGGTCGGGCAGAGCGCCGGTGTCCCCGACATGCTGGGGTGCCAGGCAGGACGCCACAAACTCGCCGCTCTCCGGATCGAAGCCGATATGCAGTTTGCGCCATATCTTGCGGGCCTTCGGCAGCCCGTGCTTCTCCCGCACCCACTCGCGGCCACCGTGGACACGCAGCCCTGTGCTGTCCACAACCAGCGCGATCGGACCACTGGCTGTCCGGGTGTCGGGTGCGATCTGAAGCGATGGCGCACGTCGGCAAAGCGTCGAAAAATCCGGCACGGGGAGGTCCGTCTGCATGAGCCGCAGCAGACTGTGGACAAAGCCCTTCGTTTGGCGAAGCGGCAAGCCGAACACGGCGCGCAGAGTCAAGCAGGTCTCGATCGCCAGATCAGAATACCGTTGTTGACCACCGCGCTTGCCAGAGCGCACTGCGCACCACCGAGACACCGCGTCTTCGCTGAACCAGACCGTTACGTCACCACGCTGGCGGAGCACCTCGTTGTATTCGGCCCAGTTCGTCACACGGTACTTTGCCTTCGCAAACTTACCCCGCCGCGACGCGTTGAATTTGAAAGGCATCCCAGCATCCCGCAGTCAAATCGAAGGACCAGCTACGCATCGGAAACGATTTGTGCAACACGCTCATGACCGACCGTCTTCAATACAGCCAGCGCATTGCGGCCGCCCGGGCAGGGTTCAGCGAACGTACTGCCCGCCGCATAGATGCCGATCCGCGGCCTCCGTCACAGCGCAAATCCGCCCGGGGCCGCACCGTGTCCGATCCGCTCGAGGCGGTGTGGGAGCCAGTGCTGCTCCCTATCCTCGAACGTGATCCTGCCGTTCAAGCGGTGACGCTCCTGCGCCATTTGCAGATGATCGACCCGGATGCGTTTCCCGATGACCGGGTCCGCCGGACCCTGGAACGCCGCGTTCGCGACTGGCGCGCCCTGCACGGGCCCGAGCGCGACGTGATTTTCAGGCAGACGCCCGAGCCGGGCCGCATGGCGCTGTCGGATTTCACCGACGCCCGCGAACTGCGAGTGACTGTCGCGGGCCATCCGTTGCAGCATCGGCTGTTCCACTTTGTGCTGGCCTACAGCGGCTGGGAGCATGCAGCCGTGGTGCTGGGCGGGGAAAGCTTTACAGCACTGGCCGAGAACCTCCAGAACGCGCTCTGGACCCTGGGCGGCGTGACGCACGAACATCGCACAGACAGCCTTTCAGCCGCTTGCCGCAATCTCGATGCGGATGCCGCTGCTGATGTCACCAAACGCTATGAAGCTTTCTGCGCCCACTATGGCATGATCGCGAGCCGCAACAATCCTGGCGAGGCGCATGAGAACGGCGCGGTCGAAGCCCACAACAACCACCTCAAAACTGCTCTGGATCAGGCCCTGATCCTGCGCGGCTCCCGGGACTTCACCGAGATCGCCGCCTGGCGCCGTTTTGTCGACGAACTCGTCGCCCGCCGCAACCGGCGGCGCGAGGCTGCCGTGTGCACCGAGATGGCAGAGCTGCGGCCGCTGCCCGCACGTCGCACCACCGATTTCACTGAAGTGGTCGCGCGCGTCACGAAGACGGGCGGCTTCCTCGTTCACAGCGTCTTCTATTCCGCCCCCTCCCAGCTCATCGGCAAGCGCCTGCGCATCCATGTCTACGACGACCGGATCGAAGCTTTCCTCGGGGCCACCCATGTCGTCAGCCACCCCCGGCAGCGCGGCCGCAGTGACGGCGTGCGTGTCCATTGCGTCAACTATCGCCATGTTATCCAAGCGCTGCGCCGCAAGCCGCAGGCACTTGCCGGGTCGGTCTACCGCGAGGGGCTCTTCCCCAGATCGGAGTATGCCGAGGCCTGGGCCGCGCTTTCCGCAGCATTGCCCCGCAAAGACGCCTGCCGCCGGATGGTCGATCTGCTCTGGCTCGCCCATGACGAAGGATGTGAGGCTGGTCTCGCCGCGCTGATTGCCAAAACCCTCGCGCAAGGCAATCTCCCGGAGGCCCGCACCCTGAAACAGCGCCTGGTGCCGCGCCGGCGCGCGCTGCCGGAGGATCCGCCTGTGCAACTCACTGACCTGGCCAGCTTTGACGCGCTGCTGGAGGGCCGCGCATGACCGCTCCCATTGCTCCGTGCCCCGTTGATGTCCATGCCTTGCCTGCCATGCTCACCGCATTGCGCCTCCCCAGCTTCCTGCGCCATTGGCCGGCGCTGGCCGGGCGCGCCGATACCGAAGGCTGGCCCGCCGCACGCTTCCTCGCGGCCCTTGCTGAAATTGAGATCGCCGAAGGCGATGCCCGCCGCATCCAGCGCCACCTTCAGCAATCCCGGCTGCCCGGCGGGAAGACCCTCGCCATGCTCGACTTCAAGGCCCTTCCGGGCGTGCCCCCGCGCGCGCATCGAGGCACTGGCGGCAGGAGACTGGGTGGAAACCGGCGCCAATCTCATTGCCATCGGCAACTCGGGCACTGGCAAAACCCAGGTATCGATAGCGCACCGGGTCTGATGCCACCGGGAAGTCGATGTGGAACTGCCTCGACGACATAACCTATGCGCAGAAAGATCAGGCCGAGAGCTCTGTCCTCTTCGAACTCATCGCCCGGCGGTATGAAACCAGAAGCCTCGCGATCGCCGCCAACCAGCCCTTCAGCGCCTGGGACCGCATCTTCCCCGACCGGGCCGTTACCGTCGCTGCAATCGACAGGCTCGTCCATCACGCCACCATCCTCGAGATGAATGGCGAAAAGCTATCGCCGCCTCGCTGCCGCAAGCCGGCGAACCACTGAGGTTGTCGCCGGAACGACAACCTCCAGCGACAACATCGAGCAAACAAAATCGGAAAACGCCAAGGAGGAAAACGCCGACTAACCGACCAGATCGCAGCGGTCAAAACCGGCCACCGAGGTTGTCGGTCGCGGCCAAGGAGGTTGACGCCCTACACCTTGAAGAGGTTCTTGCTGAACGGGGCGTGGATGCCGATCACGCGACGCTGAACCGATGGGTGGTACAATACGCGCTGCGGATCGCCGCCGAAATCCAGAAAAGGAAATCACCGGCTGGCCGATCCTGGCGCATGGTTGAGACCTATATCAAGGTGAAGGGCCGGTGGTGTTACCTGTACGGAGCTGTCGACAAACATGGGAAACACTGGATTTCATGCTATCCGAGAGCCGCGACGGCCTTCTTCGCCCAATCAATCGGAACCAACGGCTGGCCCGACAAGGTGGTGATCGACAAGAGCGGTGCGAATCTGGCCGGTCTGCGCATAAGCGCGTCAACGACCACCCGGGGCTTTCTCACATCCTTGAATTGAGAATGCGGGCTTTGTTGCCTTGGGAGAAGCATTGTGACCATTGCCAAGATAACCCATCTGTCTGCGGGCAGTGACTTCCGATCGCTATTCGAGCGCTCCGCTGTGGAGACCGGCTTCCTTCTCACTGTTGAGGACCGGTTCGGCATTGAGCGCCTGCTTCACCGTCGCGGAACCAAGAATGCGCCCAATCCCCCACTTCTGAATGGGCTCCTGCGCCACAAGCTGCGGATCTCTCGCGGCGCTCCTTGGCCGGCCCCGCCGGAGCTCGTCGTGGATGGATGCCATGTCACCTACATGATCAGCGGCGAGGGCACGCGCTCAGGTTTGCTGTCCATGGGCCCGGCGCCTGTCCCGGGACGGATTCTCATTGCATCTCTGCTCGGTGCCACCCTAGACGGCATGCGAATGCTGCAGAAGGTACCACTCCTGCGGGACGGCGGTCAGATCGAGACTATCGTAGTTGTGGATGTAAGCCCGGCACCGGACCACGACGCGGCCTGATGTCCGAACCCGCCCCTAGCGTGGCGGAAATGGAGGCGGCCGGGGTCGAACGGACCTGAAACACCAATGAGCAGCATGCTGCCCAGTACTCCTGCAGCGGGCGTTGACCGGATCCGGCCAGGTTGGCTACGCTTCAGGAGCGAGTCCGTCTTTCGGCTCGCTCAGACTGCAGGAGGCAAACATGCACCCCGACCTTCAGTTGCGACGTTCCGTTCTTGTGAGAGCGAGCCTGCGTTTCGAGAAAGCCGAGGCCGACTGGCGCGCCGCAGTTATAAAAGCATCCGAACTCGTTCCGCAGGCTCATCGGCACAGCTATTGGAGCATCGGCCACCCTGGCTCCCGCATCCGCGAACTGTACAATCGTCGCGACAAGGCTCTGAACCTGCTTACTGTAGCCTTGCTGAAGTTTGAAAGCGCTCGTCACCGGCTGCGTGAACGGCAGGCAGGCCGAGGGCCTCGCGCAGTTCTGTTATTGGCTCGAAAAGCTAATAGCTTCTGACCGGTAATGCAACGGACCCCTTCTGGGGCATCTGCTTGGGCCGTTGCGCCAGAAAACCGCAAACGGGCAGCCCCGCCCGTACGCCGTTGGGCTGACGGTCCGGGCACGAAAATCCGAAGATGGGCGCGGCTTTCGTCCTCGCAGCTATCAACTTTCCGCCGTTTTGTACCACCACGCCAAGGCCGATGCTTTCGGTCTCTGGAACGGCTATGCTGCCGAAACGAGCGCATGACAGGCCGAGGTCTCGACCTTCTCAATCACGCCCAAACAACTCGGCACTCCCTCAGAGAGTTAATTCGTCGTTCGGCATGATCGTGGAAATCGAAGATTTGAGAACGATTTGGGTCTGTTCCGCCCGCTGCAGAGCGAGAGAATAGCGATCGTGGCGCACCACATGGCCCTGCAGTCTGACACCATTGACCAAGAAAACTGTCGCCGGCACCTTCTGTAACTCAAGCGCAGTCAGGAAGCCGTCCTGCAGCGCATTTGTCTTCTCCGCCATCGCAGGCTCTCCGATCACTTCGTGTACCGAACATGCCTACATCGCAAGCGGAAGGCAAATGGGTGATGTCATTTGTGGACAGCCCCTGTTTTGCAAGAGTTTTCTTAAGGATTGAGATCTTATTGCTAGCGGTCATTTGTCCGCTGGCCTTGATGAAGTCCGCTGACCGGATCCCTATCACGTTAACGGGCTATGGCGCCCTGACAACACCACGGGGTGTTCCGGTTGCGGCTGCATTGATCATCATCACGCCGATTGCTCTTGCATCCTTGTTTGCGACAACTTGCTTGCCGCACGAAGTTTATGCAGTGCGGTAAGTTTCTCCTTTTGCCAGAATGGCCCAAGCGATCCTGGCGGTCTTGTTGGCCAATGCAACGCTGACCAACCGTGGTGGTTTGCTCTCCAGCAGGTGACGCACCCATTCTCCAGTTCGTGTTTGTGCTTGGATCGCTCGTCTGAGAACAGCCGTTGCGCCAATGACAAGAAGCTTGCGCAAATAAGCGTCCCCCATCTTCGTTATGCGTCCCAATCTTTCCTTGCCGCCCGATGAGTTTTGTCGTGGCACCAGACCAAGCCAGGCCGCGAACTGGCGGGCGGATCGGAAGAGGGCCGGATCACCAACAGTCGCTGCCAAGGCCGTTGCGGTGAGCACTCCGACCCCCGGTATTGTAGCCAACCTCTGGCTGGCCTCGCTCTGCCGGTGCCAGGTCCGTATCTCTCGATCGAGCCGAGAAATCTCATCTTCCAGGCCATCCATCTGACGGATCAGGCTTCGCAGGGCAGATTGGGCGACCTCGGGGACGCTGCAACTGTCATCCTGCAGATGGATGAGGAGTTCGCGTATCTTGTGCGGCCCGCGCGCGGCGACGATGCCAAACTCTGCCAGATGGGCACGAAGCGCATTGATCAGCATCGTGCGTTGTCGCACCAGAAGATCCCGCGCACGATGCAGCATCAGAACCGCCTGTTGATCGGTACTCTTGATCGCGACGAAATGCATATTCGGTCGATTGACGGCTTCACATATCGCCTCGGCATCCGCCATGTCGTTTTTCTGACGCTTCACATAAGGTTTGACGTAAGCTGGCGGGACCAGACGCACATCGTGGCCCAGAGCTGAAATCTCACGTCCCCAGTGATGCCCGGTCGCGCAGGCCTCCATGCCAATCAGGCAGGGACTGAGTTCAGTGAGAACATCAATCAAGGCGCGACGCCGGACTTTCTTTCTGAGAAGGACGTTCCCATCTGCATCGACTCCGTGAAGTTGAAAGACAGACTTGGCAATATCGATCCCCAATGTTGTAATCTGCATGTGGATGGCTCCCTTTTCTGTTGGGTTCAACAACTCCAACATGGCACATTGCGATGCCGCTGCGTGGGGCTGTCCACACCATCACGTTAACGAGGTGTTGTTGAGAAATGGCCCCTGGGGTTGTGGATTTCAGGCTATGCTCGCAGCGGCGCTTCAGGTGTCGAAAGCTTCGAGGCGATGAAATCGAATGGTAAGGGCGTTGCGGCGGCTGGCAGGAACGGAGAAATGGTTTCGGATGGCGGAGTGAACGGTAATGAAGCGCTGCAGGCTGCCGGGAGATCGGAAGCCATCACAATCCGGTTCTCAAAACCTTCGCAGAACGCCTTCGATCCGCTGGAAAACCGCACAAAGTCATCATCACTGCGGTCGCCCGAAAGCTGGTTGCAATCGCAAACGCACTCGTCAAAGCGCGTCAGAAATGGTCCCCTCAGGTCACCTGAGAAATGCAGTTGTTAGGGAATTACGCTGTAGCGTAATTTTTATATTTTTACGTTGTAGCGTAATTTTGTTTGATTTACGCTACAGCGTAAAAGGGCCGCGTCATGGATCTCACAGCACGAACAGCCTCACAAATTGGCGAGGCACTCCGCAGGTCGCGCAAGGCGCGCGGCTGGACACAGAGCGATATCAGCGCACGCACCAATTTGCGTGTCGCGACTATTTCATCGCTCGAGAATGGCGATTCAGGAACCAAACTGGCCACAGTGCTGACCGTTATGGCTGCCCTCGGGCTTGAGTTCCAGTTAGTTGAACGTGGCGGCTCGGTTGAAATTGAGGATATCTTCTGATGGCGAAACGCGGGCGCGGCGGCGTGATGCAGGTGCTTCTGAACGGGCGGCAGGTTGGTGCCCTGCGTCTCGCGGGTTCTGGCGCGATCAGTTTTGCCTATGATCCGGAATGGCTGGCCTCGGAACATGCCATGCCAATCTCGCTTTCCCTGCCTTTGCGCGAGGAGGCGCACCAAGGCGGGCCCGTCATCGCGTATCTGGAAAATCTGCTTCCGGACAATCAGGCAATCCGGGAGCGCGTCGCCGTGCGGGTTCGCGCGGGCGGCACTGACGCGTGGCACATGCTGGAGAAGATCGGGCGCGACTGCGTAGGGGCGCTGCAGTTCGCCGCGGGCGAGGTCTCCGGGACGGGTGCACTTGAAGGCGAGCCCGTCACGGAAGCGCAAATTGCCGGCATGCTGCGCAACCTGGCGAGCGCTCCTCTGGGGCTTGAGGAAGAGGATGACTTTCGTATTTCCATAGCCGGTGCGCAGGAGAAAACCGCGCTGCTCCACCATGAGGGCGATTGGATCCGGCCCTCGGGCATGACCCCCACGACCCATATCCTAAAGACTCAGCTCGGTGTGCTCCCAGCAGGCATTGATCTCTCCGACAGCGTCGAGAACGAATTCTTCTGCATGAGCTTTTGCCGCGCCATGGGCATGGATGTGGCTGAGGTCGAAATCATGGACTTCGAGGATGTTCGAAGCCTTGTGGTGACGCGGTTTGACAGGCGCTGGACCAGGGGCGGCCGGTTGATCCGCCTCCCGCAGGAAGACTTCTGCCAGGCGCTCTCCGTGCCGCCCAGCCAGAAATATCAAATGGATGGCGGGCCGGGAATCGCGGAGGGGATTGGGCTGCTGACCGGAAGCGACGATCCGGAGGCTGATCAGCGCGCATTTTTCCGCGCACAGGTCCTGTTTTGGCTCTTAGGGGCGACGGACGGGCATGCCAAGAATTTCAGCATCGCGCTGCACCCTGGCGGTTTCCGCATGACGCCGCTCTATGATGTGTTGAGTGCGCAGAAGGCCGTTGACGATGGACAGATCCGCCAGAACCGGATGCGCCTCGCCATGGCCGTGGACGGGCACTACCGGATCAATGAGGTTGTGCCGCGGCATTTCCTGCAGGCTGCCAAGGCGGCGGGGTATGGGCTTGCGCTCGCTGAAGAAGTTCTGTCGGAAATCGTTCTGCAGCTTGAGCCGGACTTGGAAAATACCGTGGGCAACCTGCCAGCTGGGTTTCCCCAACTTTTGTCGGAAGCGATTGCCTATGGCATCCGAAGACGGGCGAGCGCGCTTTAGGGGATTGGGGCAAGCCTTAATGTGACAGTGGGGCATGGCCAAATTGATCCTCTTTACAATCTCGGGCAGCGCTCTGGCGTGATTATTCCGACCTCAATGCTGCGCCTGAAAGGTTTTCGTTTTCTCCGCGAATTCGTCGACCAAGCAGTATGGGCATGTCAGCGGTTCGCTCTCAGCACATGTGGCGGCCAGACCGGTTTCTGGAGAGAGTAAAAGCTGGAAAAGCCGCAAGATATCTTTCTGACAGCGGTTGTCTTGGAACGGGTTGATGCGGCGCATCACAAACCCCAGGATCAGAGAAAAGAACGCTCATGCCGCCTGTCATCCGAGACCTGCCACTCATTCCAGGTTACGCCGAAATACGAGCACAAGCTGAGACTCGTGCAGAGCTTCATGAATGTTGCGCTAGAGGCGGGAACCGGTCCGGGCTGCCCGGTATGGTGCCCGGCTCCGGCTCGGACGTTTTTCAGATCCAGAGCCCGGAGAATGTGACCGCAAGCCCAAGCCCGCAGAGCCCCAGTGTGGTAAACAGGCGCTGTGAGCCGATCAGTCCTGCGGAGACCAGCGACAGCCCCACACCCATGCGCAGCAGCGCAAACAGGGCGTTCAGCGGATCCTCAGCCAAGGTCAGGATCGCAGGATTGGCTACCATCCCCAGCGGGATCAGGTAGAGCCCGACACCGAGCGACATCGCGGTGAGCGCCACCTTCAGCCAGCTCTCCCCGATCATCCCTGCGGCGATGAACACGGCGCCGCAAACCGGCGGCGTGATGGTCGAAAGCAGTGCGAACCAGAACACGAAAAGATGCGCCTGCAAGGGCTCTAGCCCGAGCTGCGTGAGCGCAGGCCCCGCGACCGAGACGCAGATCACGTATGCTGCAGTGGTCGGAACCTCCATGCCCAGCACAAGGCAGGCGATGGCGGTGAGAAACAGCGACGGCCATAGCATCCCACCTGAACCTTGGATGATCAGCGAGGTGATCTTCACCCCCAGCCCTGTGATCGACAGCACCCCGATGATGATCGAGGCGCAGAGGATGATAGCGGCAATCATCGACACCTGTCGCGCCCCGTTCAACATCGCCGAAACGGCGCGGTCGCGGATCTGGTGCGGGCGGAAGGACATTTCGGCATTGAACAGCAGTAGCACCGCCCCTGCGAGCACCGAAAGCGCTGCGGCATATTCCGGCGTGAACCCGGCCCCGAACATGGCCCACAAGAGCACGCTGAAAGGCACTAGGAAGAACAGCGAAGTGACAATCACGTCGCGCCGCTCCGGCCGGTCCTCGGGAGGGACGCCGCGCAGGTCGAAGCGGCGGTTGTAGGCGTTGATGCCGACCCAGACCGCTAGGAAATAGAGCAGCGCGGGCAGTACCGCCGCCGCCATGATCGAGGTGTAGGGCACCCCGGTCAACTCTACCATCACGAAGGCGCCCGCGCCCATCAGCGGCGGCATGATCTGGCCGCCGGAGGAGGCCACTGCCTCGACCGCTGCCGCCAGCCGCTTAGGGTAGCCCAGGCGGGTCATCGCTGGCATGGTGACCGCGCCGGTGGAGGCGACATTGGCGGAGGCCGAGCCGGAGATCGAGCCGAACAACGCCGAGGACAGCACCGAAACCTTCGCCGCGCCGCCCTTCAGCCGCCCCGCGGCGGCGCCTGCCACGTTCATGAAGCCCTGGCCCGCCTCGCCCGCATTCAGCACCGCGCCGAAGATTACGAAGATTGATACCACGCCGACCGAGACCCCGGTGAGCGATCCCCAGATGCCGCCTTCGGCTATGGTGAGGGTACCGAGGAAGCTTTCGAGCGGGGTGCCGGAGTGGCCGAACTCGCCCGGGATGTGCTGGCCG
Source organism: Leisingera thetidis (assembly GCF_025857195.1). NCBI lineage: Bacteria > Pseudomonadati > Pseudomonadota > Alphaproteobacteria > Rhodobacterales > Roseobacteraceae > Leisingera > Leisingera thetidis. The sequence goes on from NZ_CP109789.1 coordinate 49,174, forward strand.
AACAGCCCGTAGAGCAGCGCTAGCGCCGCCACCACCGGCAGCGGCCAGCCGATCGCCCGCCGCGCGGTTTCCAGCACCACCGCCAGCAGCACCACCGCGATCACCACCTGGCCGCGGCCTTCGAGGAAGCCGTACTGGTCGCCCAGGGCATCGGCGTTGAGCGCCACCCAGATGGCCGCGGCGCAGCCTAGGGCCGCCAGCACGATCCCCGAGGCCAGGCGACCGCGCTCCTGCACGCCGAAGACTAGCGCGAATGGCAGGATAAAGGCCATGTGCAGCGGGCGGCTGACCAGGTTGGGCACGATGCCGGCAAACACCAGGGCAAGGTGATAGGCAACCAGGCCTGCGGCCAGCAGCAGCCAGAAGCCGGCCGCAAGGCGGCTTTGCGGAAGTTGGGTCATCAGGGGAGGGCCTTCGGAGAGGGAAGCGGCGCGCCCCGGGGGACGCGCCGCCCTTGTGGTCTATCAGTTCTGCGCGGCGGGTAGGGTGATGCCTGCTTCCTCGTAGTAGCGCACGGCGCCCGGATGCAGCGGGGTGGTGATATGCACCATCAGATCGGCGGTCACCCCATTCCACCAGGCCGAGGTGTCGGCCATTTTGGCCTTCTGCTCCCAGTAGGTGCGTGTCAGCTGGTAGGCGGTTTCCTCATCCATCTTGGTGGTGGTGAACGCCGCCACCGGCAGCGAAGTCGTCACCACGTCCTGATCCTGGCCCGCGTAGGTGCCTGCCGGGATCACCAGCTCGGTGCGCTTGGTCTCGGCCACCTGCTCGGGGCTTAGCGACAACAGCGTCACCGGAGTCGAGGCGGCGGCTTCCACCACGTTCGGCGCCGGGAAGGAGCCCGCGGTAACAAAGGCGCCGATCTGGCCGTTCTTCAGCGCGGCCACCGCGTTGGATAGCTCGGCGTCGGCGATCGTCACCTTGTCCGCCAGGCCGAACAGGTTCAGGTATTTCTCCCCCTCGGTCGCGCCGAAGGAACCCTTGCCGAGCAGCACAGTCTTGCCTGCCAGGTCATCCAGCGTGCCGGTGCCGCCTTCGCCGGCCATCACGAAATGCATGGTCAGAGAAGGGATCGGGAACAGTGCTCGGATTTCATCGAATTGTGGCGCGGACTTGCCCTCAAAAGGGCCTTTGCCCTGCTGGGCGAGACCTACCAGTGCTGGGGGAGTGGTGAAGACGTAATCACCGCCGCGGGCGCGCACTTCCATCACGTTCTGGGTCGAGCCCTGGCTTTCCTCGATGGTAACGATGATGCCGCCATCGGTGCCGGTCTTCATCGCCTCGGCCAGCTCCACCCCCATCTGGTAGTAAGAGGAGCCGCTCTTGGCGGATTTATAGGTCACCCGCGTTTCCGCCTGGACTGGCCCAGCCAGCAGCACGCCGGCTGCCATCATGGCGCCCATACGTTTCAGAAATTTCGTCATAAGTGGTTCCTCCGTCCCAGAGCATGAATAGTCCGATAGTTCAACATTTCCGCTGCGCCAGACCGACCGTGGCGACACGCGTTTGAATAAGCTGGAGAGAACGCCTTACCCGTGCCGCTGTCAACTGGAAGAGCAAGGGCCGTGATGAGTTGCGGCCAATCATTTGCAAACACCAGACTGACCGGATCGGGAACAGCCAAGTGGCGCCCAAGCGCCTAACCTGCCCAAAGCGCGGGCATCGCCCACAATAGCTCCCTCGCACGGCAACCACCGGGACGGGCTCCCTGCAACGAGGCCCTTCTATGGTGTGGCGCGCATCTTTCCAGCTACACAACTGACCACGACGGCATTGGCTTGTCAGGCCGTTCCAAATGCTGGCGACTGCCCCTAGTAGACGCCAATCAGCCGCGGCAGGAACAGCGACAACGCAGGCAGGAAAGTCACCGCCAGCATCACCGGCAGCGCCACCCAGAATATCATCATAAGCGCCGGCGCCACCGCCCGGTGGATGGAAACCTTTCCGGTGCGGCAGGCCATATACAGGATCGGCGCAACCGGCGGGCTGTTGGCGCCGATCACCACTGAACAGGCGACAATGGTACCGAAATGCACCGGATCCACGTCATTGGCCAGCATCAGCGGAAGGAACAGCGGTGCGATCACCACGGTGACCGAAAGATCATCCATGATCATGCCGACAAAGATCAGGAAGGCGTTGACCAGCAACAGGATCAGAATCCGGTTGTCTGTCAGCCCGGTAACAAACTCGGTCAGCTCCTGCGGCACACCCTCTGCCACCATTACACGCCCGATCATAAACGAGAACAGCAGAATGAAGATGATCGTGCCGGTAGTCTCGCCCGCCGAAATCAGACTATCGCGCAGACGTCCAAAGGTTAGATCCCGATAGACGAAGAACCCGATCAGCATTGCCGTGACACAGGCCACCGCCGCTGCCTCTGTCGGAGTGAAAACCCCTCCATAAATGCCTCCCAAGATGATCAGCGGCATCGCCAGCGCGGGCAGCGCCTTGTAGGTGATGCTGAAGCCGCTCTCCTGAGTGACCTCTGCGGGTGGCGGCAGGTCCTCGCGCGCTGCAAGAAACTTGCCTGCCATGATCTTGTTGAACAGGATCAGCCCGATCATCAGCAAAAGCCCAGGCACCACGGAGGCTGCAAACAGCGCGGTGATCGACTGGCGAGTGACCACGCCGAACAGGATCATGGTGATCGACGGCGGAATCAGGATGCCCAGCAGCGAAGACAGGCCAAGCAGCGCCGAGGTGTAGCCGCGCGGATAGCCGCGATCAGCCAGCGGCCCGATCATGATAGTGCCGATCGAAGCCACCGCAGCGGTTGCGGTTCCGGAGATCGCGCCAAAGATGCCCGAAGACAGGACCAGCGCCGCGCCAAGCCCGCCCTTGCGGCCTTTGACCATCAGTTCCATAAAGCTGATCAGGCGGCGGGCAACGCCGCCGGACTGCATAAGGTAACCCGCCAGCACAAACAACGGCAAGGCCAGCAGGATGACTGAATCCAGTGACCGGAACCCCTGAAGCAACAGGGTCAGCGTCGATACGTCATAGGCCCAGACAAGGTACATCAACACGCCGGCGAAGCACCAGGCAACCGGCACGCCGAACACCATCAGACCCAGCAGGATGAGAATTGCCCAGATCGGCTCCATGGCTCAGGTCTCCCTGTTGGCAGTGAACAGTTTCAGAATGCCGACCACGACATCGCGCAGCGCATATAATGTGGCCGCCGCCGCGGCAAACACGATGGCGCCCTGTCCCGCCAGTAGAGGAATGCCCAGACCCGGGGTGGTCTGCGGCCGCCGGAAGGACCAGCCCAGCATGTCGCGCGCCAGCGACAGAAAGAACAAACCCAGCACCAGCACAATTACCGCCACCAACAGTTCATGAAGCGCCTGCAGGCGCGGTGCGGAAATCGCCTGCGCGGTGAAATCAACCACGATGTGCTCCTTGTTCCGGGACGCCAGCACGGCGCCGGTCATGTAGAGCCAGATCGCGCAGAGGGTGGACAGCTCCAGCAGCCCGACGACGGACCATCCGAACACGAAGCGGGACAGGATCAGAAAGGTGATGAGCCCGATGATGGCGGCGGTGCTGACGATGATGGCCGCAGCCATCAGGCCTGCAAGCCCGCGGTCCAGAAAATGAAGCAGATTAAGCAGCATGAGAATTCCAGCCTTGCAAACAAGCCGACGGGCAGCTTGCAGGCTGCCCGTCGGAGAGGTCTGTGCCTCTGGTCAGATCATTTGGCGTGTTCACGCATTTTGCTGAGGATCTCCGGTCCGAGATCCGCTTCCAGCTGGGGCCAGACTTCGGCGCGGACTTTCTCGACCATCGGGCGCAGCTGCTCGTCGGTCAGCTCGAAATACTCCATGCCGGACTCGACGGCCTTGCGGACGTACTTCTCATCCTCGGCACGGGCGGTCTCGAAACGTTCCTGCATGACGGTGATTGCGCTGTCGCGGACCAGATCCTGATGCTCCTGAGACAGCCCTTCCATGCTCATGGCGTTGGCGATCAGGCTGCCGGTGACAAAGACGTGCTTGGTGCGGACGTAGTAATCCAGAACATCGCGGAAGTATTCGTAATCCCAGTAGATCACATTGCCCGCATCGCCATCGACCACACCAGTCTGGATTGAGGTGAAAACCTCCGACCAGTCGATCGCCGCGGTCTGATAACCCATCGCTTGAAGGGTCTGCGGCATCGGGAAGAAGGGCGGAGTACGGACCTTCATGCCGTCGGCGCTCTCAAGGTCTAGCGCATAGCCACCGCGCGTGGCAACGCCAGCGAACCCTTCCGGCCAAGCCCCGTAGTAGCGGATACCCAAGCCCTCAAAGGCTTCGTTCAGAGTCTCATTGGCCCAGCCGCCGGGCTTGTAGGCGTCAAACGCCTCCTCCCAGGATGTCACCATATAGGGGGTGTAAAGCAGGCCGATGCGCTTGTCGTAGGAAGTCGAAGGCCAGCTCAGAAGCATGTCCACTTCACCAGCAACAAACAGATCGAACAGCTCAAGCTGGCCACCCAGCTGGTTCTGGTAGAAGACCCGGACGTCGATCTCACCGCCGGAGCCCTCCTCGATCAGCTCAGCCCAGCGTTTCAATGCATTGCCTGAAGGCGATCCTTCGGCGCCCGAGTCAGTTGCGAACTTCAGCGTCGTGCCCGCAGCCGCCTGCGTTGCGAGCAGGGCAATCGCCGCTGCACTTTTCAAAATCCAGTTCATGAACATCACCTCCTCCGTTTGATGCCACATGCGGTTGCCCGCAAACATAACAGTCGTTACGTAAGGCGGATTGTTGCGTTGCGCCGATATAAATTGTCAACATGGAAAGCAAAAATGCCGCAGGGAGAAATGCCGGGTTGATGGACACAACAAACAAAACAGACCGCAAGGACACGCCTCTGGATAAGGCAGATTGGATTGCGGCTGCCCGGAGAATTCTGGTGAGCGAGGGGATCTCCGGCCTCAGCCTGCGCCGCCTGGCAGCTGAGCTGGATGCGACAACCGGAGCCTTCTACTGGCTGTTCTCCAACCTCGACGAGCTCCTGGAGGCGCTGCGCGAAGATTGGGAAATTGCAAATTCTGCCGCTTTCACCCGTGTATTTGACGACCCGAACCGCGATTGCCGCCGGAAATATCTCGGGTACGTGCGGGTTTTGCTTAGCGAAACTGACTACGACCCGAAATACGACAATGCGATCCGCGATTGGGCCCATTCCTGCCCGGCAACGGCAGAGGTGCTGAAAAAGGTCGACACCCGCCGGATAGGTCAGTTGGAAGAAATGTTCAATGACTTCGGATTTCAGGGCCGCGCTGCCCGGGTGAGGGCTTTGACGACCTATTTCCACCAGAGCGGATATTACCGGATGGGCGTCACCGAATCGCTGGAGGAGCGGCTGGCGAATGTTCCGTACTATGCGGAAATCCTGATGAGCGCCGATCTTCTGCCACCGGATCTTGGGGCAGAAGAGATCAAGCGGTTGATTTTCGAATCCGATTGACGGGCAAAGCCGTACGGCCTCCCCGTCACACATTACTCGGGAAGCTGCACGCAAGCCTTCTGGCCGGCGGCAAACAAAGGTCGGTCCGAGTGTCGAAATCCGATCAAGCGGACTGGACTTGCATGGGTTATATGGAGAGTATTTAGGGCGCTTCGCGGGCCCTGTGCTCGAAGGCATTGAGTGCAACCCACTCACTTTCCCGCGCGGCGAAGTTCCAGCCTCTTTGGGAGGAAGGCGGAACAGAGGCACGGACTTCTTTGAATCTCGGCCGTCTCTTTCAAGCTGAAGCTTCTGGAGCTGGACCAATCACCGGCAGGTGCCGCCAAAGGAGCCAAGAGCTTCACCGGGAGGGCCGAAAGAACAGTCAGGGCTTGGAGGGAAGTTGAGGCGCTTTGCGCCGCTCCATAAGCGGGCTTCTGGCTCAGCCCTGCCTGCTAGTTCGGGTAAGTAGCGCCCAATTCGGCCCTTGGTCCTCATAGAGGATCCACACAATGACGCAGCAAGCTGCCGGAGCGCGTTTTCATATGTCCGGCCACATGACCCAGTATGCCAATGAAAACAGTTCCGAAATGTGGATAGCCGAGTGGCTGGTTACTTCCTGAAGTCGCTGACCTCAGGAAAATTTCTAGCGCAGACAGGGTCAATATGCCAGCCCCTGCGATGGCCCACACTTTCTCATAGTAGATCCCGCGTCCTGGCCCTTATGCGTCGATGACAAAGCCAATCAATACTATCATTCACAAACGACGCTGCAAACTTCCTTGCAAAGCCACCGCTGCTAACTCTAAACCAAACTGCCGAAACCCGTTGACGAATAGAGAAGCGGCTATCAACAGCTACGTGTCGCAATTTTTGATAGAACGGGCATCATCAATGAAAATAGTTCTGCTTGAGAAGAAATCTTGCATTTGCGATACAGCTGCTTGCGAAAAACTTTAACGGTTTGTTCGCTGATCTCCAGGCGCAGACTTATCGAAACGGATGAATGCCCTCTTAGGATAAGCAGGGCTACTTGGGCTTGGCGCGGTGTCAACGAGATTCCCAGGTCCAGTTCCAGCCGTTCCTGAAAAGCATCCGGCTCTGACTGCTCACGGTCTCTGAAGTTCGACCGCAGGTTCGCCCAGTGTTGTTCGCTTGCGGCGCGAAGAACCGGCACAAGCAGGCGGGCTCTTTCAATTTCGCGTTTTGAGAAACGCTGGCCGGACGCGGCATCACGGCCCACGCTTAGATGGACGGAAACGTTTGGTGCCGGGTAGGCTACGTAAACCAGCTCATCCACAACGGTCGTGCGCCGGTAGTAAGCCGAATAATACTCAGTACGTTTGAATTGGTCCGGTGCGATCTGGTTCAGTGTATACAGTCCGGCAGGTGCCGCGTCGGTGTGCAAGGCATAAAAAGGGTCGAGCAGATAGGTGCCAAGCACGTAGTCGGTTTCCAGTCTCTCATGAACCAGCCTGACGGTCGCGCGGCTGTGGAGGATGCGTGGACGTCGATCTCCTGGGTAGATGAGGACGGTTTCATTGTCGATGTCGAGGAAACATCTCACATACTGAAAAATCGACTTTTCGAAGCCTTCCTTATGCAGGTGGGAAATCATCTGTCCGAGGCTTTCCATTTCTGCCTGTGGTTGTTGCAGCAAGATACCCCCTTGGGGTTATACCCCTTCAACGGTGCATGCGTACTCTAAATCGCAGATTCAAGGGGTACAAGGATTTCGGGGCTTCCCCGACGCGCGGCCCCCCGAAATTGCCGATGCAGGAGGGTCATTACCATGCAACTCGATACAACCACCGACGCAGTGCTGAACGCGGACAACCATCTCATTCAGTCCTTCACTGATCTCGACGCGCTGAAGCAGAACAACGCGCGTACGATCATTCAGCGCGCCAAAGGAGCTCTGGTTTATGACAATGAAGGCCGCGAGCTGATCGACGGTATAGCCGGTCTCTGGTGCGTCAATGTCGGACATGGTCGGCGCGAACTGATCGACGCTGTCACCAAGCAGCTGGAGGAGCTGGATTACTACTCGACCTTTTACAATTTCACTCATCCGGCGGCCGCCATTCTCGCCGAGAAAATTACCAGCCTGGCGCCCGGCAACCTGAATAACGTCTACTTCGCGAATTCGGGCTCAGCGGCGAACGACACCGCCGTGCGCATCCTGCACCACTACCATGCCCGGCGCGGGAAACCGAACAAGCGGCTCGTGCTCAGCCGGGTCGGCGGGTACCACGGGTCGACTTATCTGGCCATGGCAATGACCACACCGGCCTATTCCGAGGGATGGACCAGCGCCACGGATCTTGTGCATCATCTGCGCTCTCCGCATTACTGGCGCGAGGGTGACGGGATGACTGAGGCGGAATTCCTTGATGACCTTATGCGGGATCTGGAACAGAGCATCGCGCGGATCGGGCCTGATAATATCGCCGCCTTTATCGCGGAGCCGATCATGGGCGCCGGCGGCGTTATCGTGGCGCCGGAAGGTTACCACAAGCGCGCGCTAGAGATCTGCAAGGCGCATGACATCAAATACATCTCCGATGAGGTCGTCACGGCCTTCGGGCGGCTGGGACACTTCTTCGCGTCCAAGGAAGTCTTTGGCATCGAACCGGACATCATCACCTCTGCCAAAGGCATGACCTCGGGCTACCAGCCGCTGTCGGCCACGATCATTTCAGACGAGATTCTGGACGTGATTTCGGCTCCTGGCGAACGGTTCCTGCACGGGTTCACTTATTCCGGCCACCCTGCCGCCGCGGCTGTCGGTATTGCCAACATAGAACTGATGCAGCGCGAGGGGCTGCCCGAGCAGGTCCGTACCACCGGCAAGATTTTCGAGAAAGCGATGAAGGGCCTGGTCAATATCGACATTGTCGGCGAGGTGCGAGGAAGTCACTTCATGATCGGCATCGAATTTGTTCAAGACAAGCAGAGCAAGAAGCCGTTCGACGAGTCGGTGGAGATCGGCTCCAGAATTGCGGCTGCAGCACAGGAGCGGGGACTCATTGTCCGCCCACTTGGCAGCAGCCTGATTTTGTCCCCGACACTGGTGATGACACCGGTGCTGATCGAGAAGACTGAGGCGATCCTCCGGGAAAGCATTGAGACCGTTGTGAGCGAGCTCTAGGGCCTCACCATTTTCCCTTCGAATTCGTACGAGAGAAAAAGAATGCATGACACATTCAAAGCCTACGTGATCGAAAAGCATGAAGACGGCCGGTCGCAATCCTCCTCTTGGCGCGAAATGCGCAGTTTGGATCTCATGGAAGGCGATGTGACGGTTCGCGTCCGCAGCACGACCATGAACTACAAGGATGCATTGGCTGTTACCGGAAAAAGCCCAGTGGTCCGCCGTTTTCCAATGATCCCCGGCATCGACTTTGCTGGTGAGGTCATCGCCTCTGCTAGCCCAGATTTTGCTGCTGGTGACCAGGTCATCCTGAACGGGTGGGGAGTCGGCGAAACTCATATGGGCGGCTATTCGGAGATCGCTCGGGTTCGCTCCGACTGGCTGTTGCACAAGCCCGATGGCCTGAGTTGCACCCAGTGCATGGCCATCGGCACCGCCGGCTATACCGCTGCGTTGTGCGTGTTGCGGCTGCAGGAGCATGGTTCTACCCCGGACGAGGGTCCAGTTCTGGTCACCGGTGCGTCGGGCGGTGTCGGCTCATTTGCGATAGCGCTACTGTCGGCGCTCGGCTTCGACGTCATCGCGTCCACAGGCAAAATGTCGGAGGAGGCTTATCTGAAGGGGCTAGGCGCTGGCACTATCGTGGACCGCGCCGAACTTTCGGAAAAGGGCCGCCCTCTGGGCAAGGAACGGTTCGCCGCAGCCGTCGACTCGGTCGGGGGCCAGACGCTGGCAAATGTTCTTGCGTCGGTGAAGTACGGTGGCATTGCCGCGGCCTGCGGGTTGGCACAGAGCTATAATCTGCCGGCTACCGTCATGCCGTTCATCCTGCGGAACGTCACGCTGGCAGGTGTCGATTCCGTAATGGCCAGCAAGGATCAGCGCAAGGCAGCTTGGCAGCTGCTGACCGATCATCTCGACCTCGATCATCTCGCCTCAATCTCGCGGAAAATCTCGCGAGAGGAGATCGAAGACGCTGCTTCCGCAATGCTCGATGGCAAACTTCGCGGACGGGTGGTCATCGACATGAGCTGAAGTTGGTCGTGAGGATGTCCGACACCTGAACTAGCCGCGCGTTCGCGAAGGCCTGAAATAATTACCAGTAGTAAAAAATGGAGAAACTCAATGAACGGTATCGATCTCAAAGCGCTCGGCGAGGCGAGAACAGCGGTGGCGGCAAACCGCCCTGAAGGGATCACCACCTACAGGCTGGCGATGACCTGGATGGGCGGCGTTAAGATGAAGGCCGAAACCACCGGCATGCAAATCGGGTCGCAGAAGATCGACCGCGAATTCAGCTGGATTGTTGACGAACCGAACGAGCTTTTGGGCGAGGCGAGTGCGCCGACCCCGCAGGAATTCCTCATGTCCGGCGTCGGCGCGTGCATCATGGTCGGCTTCGTGGTTAACGCGGCGGCTAAGGGCATTGAGCTGCGGTCGCTGAAGCTGAACATGTCGGGCAGCCTCGACCTTGCCGGTTTCATGAACATTGGCGATGACGCCCAAGTCAAGATGCAGGGGCTCGACTACCAGATCGAAGTCGATTGCGACGGCAATGAATCGGACTTGGAAGAGGTCGCCAAGGCCGCGGTGGAATTCAGCCCGAACGCGATGACCGTCAAGAATGGGATCCCGATCAACGGTGCCCTGAAAATCATCGCCTGAACGTGACCGGACCCGTCCGGCCGTCGCGGTCAGACGGGTTCTAACCTAGGAAAATGAGATGGGCATTCAAAGCACAATGCAGCACGGGAACCTGGGCGTCGCGCAACTCTTGCGACAGGCGCTGAAGTACGGTTGCAACGCCGAGCTGACATATGAGAGCGAAGGTGGAAGACACCGGACGACGGTGCGGGATACCGCAGTCCGGGCCGCGCGGCTCGGGGCCGGTTTAGCCGCGCGCGGGGTCGGTCCGGGTGCGGTTGTCGCCACGCTATGCAATGCAGAGGTCGAACATTTCGAAGCCTATCTCGGTGTGCCGGCGCGCGGCATGGTCCTGCATCCCTTGAATGTCCGCATGCACGACGGTGACCTCGCGGAAGACGTTCGCGAGATCGGTGACAGTGTTCTGATCGTAAGCCGTGGCTATCTAGAGCGGTACGAGCAACTTGCCCCGATGCTGGCAGGCAGTCAGGTGCGTCTTGTCCTGATTACCGGAAAGGGACCGGTCGCTCCCGCCAAAGGCCTACCAGTCGAAACCATGTCCTACGAAGAATTCCTGGCGGATGTACCCATGCCGGCAGCAGATGCGCTGACGGACCCCGAGGAGACGTCTGCGGCGACGATCTGTCAAACCGGAGGTACGACTGGCCGGCCAAAGACCGTTGTTTATTCGCACCGGTCGGTCTGGCTGCAGGCCCTGAGCCTAACCAGCGCCAACTCTCTGGGCCTGTCGCGCCGTGATACCTTGCTACCGGCGGTGCCGTTCTTTCATGTGAACGGTTGGGGCTTGCCATACGCCGCCGTCATGGCTGGCACCAGCCTCGTGCTGCCGGGGTCGGATTTCAGCGCTGCCGCGCTCGACACCTTGATCGAGGACTATGGCGTGACCATCGCTGCTGGCGTTCCGACCATCTGGACTGACCTGTTGCGGCTGCGCGATACGTCCGGGGCCGCGCGATTCAGGTCCCTCTCCAGGTTAGCGACGGGAGGGGCGATCATCCCGGACTCTCTTGTTGCCGGCATGACTGAGAGGCAGATCGAAATCATTCAGGCATGGGGGATGACGGAGACTTCCTCCATGTCGGTTCTGGGGCGCGTGCGCCGTCACACGGCTGATACCGGTGCAAAAAGCCAGCCCCCCGTCGGCTATCCCATGCCCGGGCTGGAACTGCGCGTCGTAACCGCCGATGGCGCAGCTGTGGAACCAGGCAACGGACAAGCGGGGGAAATTCAGATCCGCGGCGCCTGCGTGGCGCGATGCTACCACGGGATCGAGGCCGCAGAGGCATTTGACGGAGAATGGCTGAAAACCGGCGATATCGGAACCATCGACAGGCTTGGGCGCCTGACCCTGACCGACCGGCTGAAGGACGCGATCAAGTCCGGTGGCGAGTGGATCGCGGCCCCGGTGCTCGAAAATGCCCTACGCAACCTAACCGGTATTCTCGACGCTGCCGTGATCGCGATGCCGGATGAGCGTTTCCAAGAACGGCCGCTTGCGGTCGTGGTCTGCAAAAGCGGCGCATCGCCGGATATTGCTGCCTGCCGAAAAGGATTGCGGGAGCTGGTGCCCTCTTGGTGGGTACCTGACTGCTGGGCTGTGGTGCCGTCAATACCTCTTACGGGGCTAGGCAAACCGGACAAGGCCGTTTTGCGCCGGCTGCACGAAACGGGCGCGCTGAATATTCAGCGCGCATCCTCTGAAACCTTGCCGACTCAAATCAACGAACAACCGGAGACGACACATGAAAACTGATGTTTCACAAGACGATATCCTGCTGAGAGAAGTCCGCGACGGCATCGGCTGGATCACGCTTAACCGCCCGAAGAAGATCAACGCCCTCTCTGCCGAACTGGTCGCCGCAGCGCGCGCCCAAGTTGAGGCATTCGAAAAAGACGATGCGGTGAAAGTTATCGTAATCACTGGTGCCAACGGAAATTTCTCGGTCGGCTATGATATCGCTCAAGAGGTCGAGATGGGCCTGTCCCGGCCGGAGGATTGGCACGCGGGGCTGACCAACAATGTCGGACTGTCGATGGCGGTCTGGTCCTCGACCAAACCGACGATCGGGGCAGTAGACGGCTGGTGCCTGGCGGGCGCCTGCGAGTTGGCCATGGCCTGTGACATGATCATTGCAACCGACCGCGCGAAATTCGGTGAGCCGGAAATTCGCTTCGGCTCGGGCCCCGTCACTCTTCTTATGCCCTTCGTCCTCGGCCAGAAAAAGACGATGGAACTGCTTTTGACCGGCGACACGATCGAAGCTGCCGAGGCCGAGCGCGTGGGTATGATCAACCGCGTCGTTGCACTGGGTGAGCTTGAGGAAGTGGTTCAGAAACTGGCACAGAAGATCGCGCTGACACCGATGGTGACTTTGCGTCTGACCAAGACGGCGCTGACCCGCGCCTACGAGGCGATGGGGCTGCGCAATGCGGTAAACGTCAATCTCGACTTGGCGGCAACGCTCAATGCCGCGGAAGCTCCGGAAAAAGCGCAGTTCGTGGAACTGGTCCGCTCCGAGGGACTGCGCAAGGCACTGGACTACCGCGACAAGCGCTATGGTGCGCTGACTTAATGCTGAATAGCAGCGGGAGGACGAGACCAATGCATGCGAAGAAGTTCTATATCGATGGGGCTTGGGTTGCGCCGAGAACAAACGCAACATTGCCGGTAATCAACCCAGCCACCGAAGAGCCGTTCGCCGAGATTGCCATGGGCGGGGCTGAGGATGTCGAGGCCGCGGTCAGCGCTGCGCGCAGGGCGTTTCCCCGCCTTTGCGGCGACGTCGGTGGCCGAACGGCGTGCATTGCTGGAACGTATCATTGCCGAATACGAGCGCCGCAGCGACGATCTGGCGGCGGCGATGTCGCAGGAGATGGGCGCGCCGATTGAGTTTGCGAAGGCACCTCAGGCGCTGATGGGCACGTTGCATTTCAAGCAGATGCTGAAGACGATGGACGGCTATGAGTGGGTGCATGACCGAGCGGGTACGCGGGTGATGCGCGAACCCGTAGGGGTTGTTGCGATGATCACCCCATGGAACTGGCCGATGAACCAGATCGCTTGCAAGGTCGCTCCGGCGATTGCTGCGGGCTGCACAATGGTGCTGAAGCCAAGCGAGGTTTCACCACTATCGGGCCTGATCTTTGCCGAGATTATGGATGCTGCCGGCACGCCGAAAGGTGTCTTCAACCTAATCAATGGTGACGGACCGGAGGTAGGTGCGCCGCTCTCTGCGCATCCCGAGGTTGACATGGTCAGCTTTACCGGGTCCACGCGCGGCCGGTGTACTCGTGGCCCAAGCAGCCGCACCGACAATTAAGCGGGTCCATCAGGAACTGGGTGGAAAATCAGCCAACATCCTGTTGCCGGACGCGGATTTCCCCGACCGCTGTCTCCGAAGGGGTCGCCGCCTGTTTCGGAAATTCCGGTCAGTCATGCAACGCGCCCACCCGCATGTTCATTCCGCAGGCCCGGCGCGACGAGGTCGCCGACCTGGCTATCGCTGCGGCCCGAAACTTCATCGTCGGTTCGCCCGACGATCCGGATACAAACCTCGGACCTGTGGTCAGCGACGTGCAGTTCAACAAGATCCAGTCACTGATTGAAACCGGGATATCCGATGGTGCAACCCTGCTCTTTGGCGGTCCAGGCCGACCCGAAGGTCTTAACTGTGGCTACTACGTGCGTCCGACCGTCTTTGCCGATGTAACCCCGCAGATGACCATCGCGCGCGAGGAAATCTTCGGCCCTGTCCTGTCGATCCTGACTTACGAGACGGAAGAGGAGGCCATCGAGATGGCCAACGATACTCCCTACGGTCTGGCCGGTTATGTACAATCGGCAGATCTCGACAGCGCGCGGCGTGTCGCCGAGCAACTGCGTGCCGGAACGATCTATCTAAACTACCCAGATTGGGACAGTGCAGCGCCTTTCGGGGGCTACAAGCAGTCCGGCAACGGTCGTGAATATGCCGATTTCGCTCTTGATGATTTCACAGAAATCAAAGGCATCGTGGGGTGGACGGCCTGAGGCGTGGATTGCGCTCTAGTATGACCCTCGGGGGGGTATTCCGGCAGGGATTGAGCAGATGATAATCTGATCACAGCAGACCGGTCACTCTAAAGAAATCAGTAGGAACCGGTTCGAAGGGGAGAAAAATGAACACAGACGCACAAATTGCTATCGATGTCCGCGACTCGGTGAAACGCTGCGGCGAACCCATTGCAATAAGCGAAAGAAGCACTGACATGCCAATTGCAATTGATGTTCGCGACGCGGTGAAACGCTACGGCAATTTCACCGCTTTGAAGAAAATTTCCCTTTCGATCAAAGATAACGAGTTCTTCACGCTGCTTGGTCCGTCTGGCTGCGGCAAGACCACGCTCTTGCGAATGATCGCAGGTTTCGAAGAGGTCACAGAAGGAGAGATCTACCTTTTCGGAGACGAGATCGACAACTTGCCACCCGACAAACGTCCGGTGAACACCGTGTTCCAGAACTATGCCTTGTTTCCGCATATGAGCGTTCTGGACAACGTCTGTTTCGGGCTGGAAATGCGAGGCGTCTCGAAGGCGGAAGCCCGCCGCCGGGGTGGTGAAATGCTCGAGCTTGTCCAACTGGCGCAATTTGCATCGCGAAAACCCTCTCGGCTCTCCGGCGGTCAGCAACAGCGTGTCGCCTTGGCGCGGGCTCTCGCGCCTGCACCGAAGGTGCTGCTTCTCGACGAACCGCTTTCCGCGCTGGATCTCAAGCTGAGAAAGGCGATGCAGATCGAGTTGAAGCACCTTCAGCGGGAGACTGGCATCACCTTCATCTTCGTCACCCATGACCAGGAGGAGGCGCTCACCATGTCCGACCGGATCGCAGTGATGTCCGCGGGTGAACTGCAGCAACTGGGCGATGCGCGAGACATCTATGAACGGCCGCGCAACATGTTCGTTGCAGACTTCATCGGCGAGACCAATCTTTTGGAAGTAACGGTCGACCAGATCTTGAATGGGCGGGCCATCTGCCATCTGGATGGCGGCCACGAAATCACCTGCAACGCGGTCGACGAAATCAATCCAGGTTCACGTGTGCATATGTCAATCCGACCCGAACGGCTGTTCACTTCCGACGCGCCCGCGGCGTCGGAAAGCCTGAAAGGAACCGTCAAGGAAAACATCTTTATCGGGACTGACCTGTCGACGATCATTAAGCTTGATCAAGGGCCGGACTTTATCGTGCGCACGTCCAATTCGGAGCGTGGCAACAAGCGGATATTCGAACCGGGTGCATCGGTTTTCGTCAACATGGAGATGGGGGCGGTGCGCCTCCTCGTCGACTGATGGCCGGGGGTGCAACAAGCGGCAGCGGCGTCAAATCCGAAACCTATGCCGGCACGCGTCACTGGCTTCTCGCTCCATCCTGGCTGGTCCTTTTGATCGTGGTCGTCGGTCCGCTGTGTATCATGCTGATCTACTCATTTCTTACAAAGGAGTTTCGCGGCGGTGTCGTTTGGGAATTCAACCTGGCGGCTTACGACAAGTTCTTTTTCGACCGCGGGCTGTTTGGAGATGAAGCGCCACGAATCGAGTGGACGTATATGACCATTTACGGGCGTTCGATCCTGCAAGCTGCAATCGCCACTGTGATCAGCCTGCTTATCGGTTTTCCGACCGCGTATTTCATCGCCACGCGGCCGCAGAATACCCGTGCGCTCTGGGTGTTTCTGATTACCATTCCCTACTGGGTGAACCTGCTGATCAGAACGGTCTCAATGAAGTTTCTGCTGCGCGACCAAGGGCCTCTGAACGCGTTCCTGATGTCGGCCGGAATCACCGACCAGCCGCTGACCATAGTCAACACGGACATCGCGGTGCAGCTTGGCCTATTCTACAGCTACCTGCCGTTTATGGTGCTGCCGATCTACGCGGCGATTGAACAATACGACCATCGCCTGTCCGAAGCGGCGGCAGATCTGTATGCCAGCCGCTGGGTCGCGCTGCGGCGTGTCATCCTGCCGGTAGTGAAGCCGGGAGTGATGGCGGGATGCATCCTGGTCTTTGTCCCTTCGCTGGGGTCGTTCTTGGCGCCCGATCTACTTGGCGGAGCACGCAACTTCATGATCGGCTCGCTCATTGAAGACCAATTCAAAGGACAGGCCGGCGATTGGCCGTTCGGCGCGGCGGCGTCGATGATCCTGCTGACCATGGTTTTGATTGTGTTGATCGTAGCCGCCCGCCGCCAGGCGCGGGCCAGTGCCGAAGGAGAGGGATGATGAGTTCTGTGAAAAATGATGTCCGGCGCTATCCGGGCTTTCTGAGCATCACTTTGCTTTGCCTTCTGGTGCTTTACGCTCCGTTGGTGATCGTTGGTATCTACTCCTTCAACGCCTCGAGCTCGATCACAAGCTGGGACGGTTTCAGCTTACGCTGGTACGTCGATGTGTTTACCGGGCCGGAATCCGAAAAGTTCAAGGTCGCGGCGTGGAACTCGCTTTCGATCGCCATCATCGCGGCAAGCTGCGCCACGGTCATCGCTTTCCTGGCCGCCATGGCGATCATCCGGAGCGGAGAATACCGGGCGCGCCGGTTTTCCCTCGGCCTCGTCAGCCTGCCGCTAATGGTGCCCGAGATCGTCACCGCTGTCGCAACGCTGATTTTCTTCAACGCAATCGGCTTCAGCCGGGGCCACATGACGATCATCATAGCACATATCGCGTTCTGCATCCCGTTTGCCTACATGCCGATTGCGGCGAGGATGCAGGGTGTGGAGGATAACTTCGAGATGGCAGCGCTGGATCTCTATGCCTCGCGTTTCCAAGCGTTCCGCCGGATCCTCCTTCCACTGATGATGCCGGGTATCATCTCGGGTTTCCTGCTCGCCTTCATCATCTCGATGGATGACTTCCTGATCACTAATTTCGTGAAGGGCGCCGGTGTAGAAACCCTCCCTACGGCAATCTTCGGTGCGGTTAAACAAGGGATTAAGCCAAACATCATGGCGATCTCGACCATGCTGCTAGGCTTCTCGATTGTCCTCGTCTCACTCTCGTACATCTTAAGCAAACTCGACAGCAGCAAATAAATCCATAGGGAGGAAAAATAAGATGAAACAAACGCTTAAACACTGCCTGGCAGTAGCAGCCTTGACCGGCGCTGTCAGCTCGGCGGCCAGCGCCGAGGATCAGGTCGTCCTGTATCACTGGTTCGAATACATTCCGCAAGAATTGCTGGAAAAGTTTACCAGCGAGACCGGGATCAAGGTTGTCATGGATACTTTTGATTCGAACGAGGCACTGCTGGCGTCGCTCAAGGCCGGCGCCATCGGCACCTACGATCTCGCGGTTCCGGGCGACTACATGGTCGAGATCCTCGCGAACCAGGATCTTCTGGACAATTTCACTCCCGATGAGCTGGAAAACTTCGGCAATATCGCCGACAAATGGTTGAATGTCGATTTCGATCAGGGGCGGAAGAGTTCGATCCCTTACCAGTGGGGGACCACAAGCTTTTCAGTCAATCGCGACGTTTTCCAGGGTGATATCGATCAGCTGTCGATACTTTTCGACCCGCCGCAGGAGTTGAGCGGAAAGATCAACATGCTGGATGCACAGAACGATGTGCTGGCTTTGGCGTCGTTCTATCTGGACATTCCGCAGTGCAGCAATGACCGCGAACAGTTGAAAGCGCTCAACGATTTGCTCCAGTCGGCGAAACAGCATTGGGTCTCGTTCAATTCGGACACCACCAAGGATATCCTGGTTTCGGGTGATGTTGCCACCAGCATGATCTGGAACGGATTCGGCGCGCGGGCGCGCATCGAAGGCGCCAATATTGAATATGCATTCCCCGACGATGGCTATATCGTCTGGATGGACAACGTTGTGCTGCTGAAGGATGCGCCAAACCGCGAGAACGCGCTGAAGTTCATGGATTTCTTGCTTTTACCCGAAAACATCGCCGCAGTCAGCGACTATGCGCGTTACGAATCCGGCGTAAAAGGTGCCAAAGAGCATGTCTCGGATGAACTGCGTGAAATGCCGGAACTCAATGCACCGGAAGATGGTGAAGGCCACTTCGTGAAGGTCTGCGACGCCGAGACACAGGCTGTTTATGACCAGATATGGACTAATCTCAGGAAATAACACCATGAAATCGGGGACCGCGGATCAAAGCGGTGCCCGCTACTCGTTACCGGTGGAGTTGGCGAGGAACTAAATTCCTCCGGCAGTCTGTCCGTCTGAAAAGCATGATTTTTCCGATATTGCACGTGCCCTTGGTTCCACCAAGTCCACACGGCGATCTTGTCGGTGTCAGTGGCCGCAAGTGGATCGCTGATAGGTAGCGGTCCAGCGGAAGCTGAATCAACTGCGGCAGGCCGCAACCTGAGCAAAGTACTCCAAGCTCTGGCAGAAGATTACTTGCCAGCCTACGACCACTGCAGACGTTTCCGCCGCACCTGCGCTGTCGCCTTTAGCGGCCCAACAGCCCGTCTATCTTGTGGGCCACTTTGTCCGCAGCTCTTTCTAGAAATCCGGCGTCGAGGTGCGCGTAACGCTCGGTGCTGCCCGGTGACCTGTGGACAAGCAGCTTGTCTGTCATGTGGAGGGTTTCGCCCGACATGATGGCATGCGAAGTGTATGAGTCGCGGAGATCATGCAACCGGATTCCTGCGGGCAAGTCAGCCAGATTCTTAAACGTTTGCCAAGCATGATCGACTGACGTGCGGTTCGGCTTCTTTGTACGCAGGGCCGGGAATATTTAATTTGACCGGCTGTGTTTGCGCAGCCGGTCAAGGTGCTGGATTGCTGCATCGCTCAGGTTGACTACGCGTGGGCCCGTCTTGGTGCGCCGGAGGGCGAGCTTGTCTTTCCGGACTTCGCCTCATCTCAACCGCAGGATTTCGCCTGAGTGGCAGCCAGTTAGCAGCATCAGCCAAATCGCATCCGCAGCGTCACTCTGCCTGGAGGTTGCGGAGTTCAGCACGGCGGCCAGCTGCCGGAGCTGGTTGCTGCTCAGCATGCGCCAGCGCGCCAAGCGCAGGTTGAAACGCATTGGCGCTGCCGGCTTGGGCAAGTCCGCCAGAAGGTGGCCTGCTTCCCGGCCCCAATTCAGAATTGTCGTGAAGTGCCCAAGCGCCTGGTTGGCCCCGCCCGGCCGCGAACGGGAATAGGCATAGAACCATTCGGCTGTGATCCGCGTAATTTTACTCCGGCTAAAAGCGGGCAGAAGCTGCGTATTCAGATAGTAGCCCAGTGAGGAAAGCGTGGAATTGACATAGACCCCGTGCTTGGCATTCAGGGAGGCGGTGCAGAGCGCCGAGAAGGTGAGCGTGTTTCGCTGCTCCGGGGCAGGGGGTCGCTGTCCTGTGCCTCTGTGCGCATGGAAGGCTTCGCGTGCCTCGCAGATTTCCATGTCCTCAAAACGCCCCAAGGTGACACGCCGGGTTTTCCCCGCGTCCTGCTGCCAGCAGACCAGGACTTGGCGCCGCCGGGCTGGACTCGCAGGGCCAGGCCGTCGCACTGTGCATGATGAAGCACGTATTCCTTCTTGCGCGGATAGTGTCCCGGGAAATGGTGTAACTTTGCTCCTCGGCCTTGGCTTGGCCGCAGTTACAGGGCGGCGATAGTCGCCGGGTCCATGGGTGTAGTGTCGCAAATGGCAGCGACGGTTTCCAGTGTCATGTAGCGCCGCGTGAT
The DNA here is from genome assembly GCF_025857195.1 of Leisingera thetidis. Classification (NCBI taxonomy): domain Bacteria; kingdom Pseudomonadati; phylum Pseudomonadota; class Alphaproteobacteria; order Rhodobacterales; family Roseobacteraceae; genus Leisingera; species Leisingera thetidis. Next base: position 69,115 of record NZ_CP109789.1, read on the forward strand.
CGCCCACTCATCGTTTTGCTCCAGCATCAGTGCGCCAACCAGGCGCGTGACCGCGGCCTCGTTGGGAAAGATTCCGACCACGTTGGTCCGGCGCTTGATCTCCTTATTCAGGCGTTCGATTGGGTTGGTAACCGGTATGAAGATCCTGGTGCCGATGTTCGGCCCCGATTCTCGGATCAGGGTGTATGCTGCGAGCATCCGGGACAGAGGCACTGGGAGCACGAAGGTGCGGGCAGGCCGTTCTTACAGCATGAGCCGAGAGCTCGAGTTAGTAGCTGGCCGCCTCTGCGACTCGCCCGGTTGCGCCGAGAGCGCGAATCCGTAGTTGTCGTGTCGCCCGCCGCTCCCGCTTTTTTGTCACTGGCAAGGGAGGCACGCATGCGACGCGTGATCGGCATCGATATCCACCGCACCTTTGGGGAGGTGGTTATCTGGGAGAATGGTCTGACCCGGCACGAAGGCCGGGTCGAGATGACACGCACGGCCCTGGAGGGCTTCGGCCGGCAACTGAAGAAGACGGACGAGGTGGTGATCGAGGCGACCGGAAACTGCATGGCGGTGTCCCGGGTTCTATCGCCCCATGTGAAACGGGTGGTGATTGCCAATCCGCTTCAGGTCAAGGCGATCGCCCATGCCCATGTGAAGACCGACAAGGTCGACGCCGGCACGCTGTCCAGCCTGCATGCGGCCGGCTACCTGCCGGAAATCTGGACCCCGGATGCGGCGACGGAACGGATGCGCAGACTGGTGGCGCGCCGCTATCAGGTTGTCCGGCACCGGACCCGGATCAAGAACGAGGTGCATGCCATCCTGCACGCGCATCTGATCCCGAAATGCCCGCATGCCGATCTCTTCAACACGCGCGGCCGCGACTGGCTGACCCGCCAGCCGGTGCCGGAGGACGAACGCGCCGCCATCGCGCGTCATATCCGCGAGCTTGACCGGCTCGAGAAGACCTTGCCCAACTCGACCGCGACATCGCCGAGGACTCCTTGGACGACGAAGAAATTCAGCGCCTCCTGACAATCACCGGGGTCAATCTGGCGGTCGCCGCGGGGCTGATGGCGGCGATCGGCAGCATCGAGCGGTTCAAGTCGCCGCAGAAACTGGTGAGCTATTTCGGGCTGAACCCGCGTGTGCGCCAATCCGGTCTGGGGCCTGCCCACCATGGCCGGATCAGCAAGGCCGGACGCAGCCATGCCCGCGCCATGCTGGTCGAGGCGGCCTGGGCCGCGGCGAAAGCGCCGGGTCCGCTGCGGGCCTATTTCATCCGCATCCGGTCGCGGCGCGGACATCAGATCGCCGCCGTTGCCGTGGCGCGCAAGCTCGCCACGCTGTGCTGGTATATGCTGACGAAAGGCGAGGACTATCGCTGGGCCCGACCCAGCCTGGTCGCCCACAAGTGCCTTGCCATGGAACTGGCGGCCGGTCAGCCGCAGAAGAAGGGCAATCGGCGTGGTGCAACCTATGCCTACAATGTGAAGGAGTTGCGCCACCAGGAAGCCAAGATCGCTGAGCAAGCGGAAAGAGCTATGAGCACTTCGTTGCCGCGTGGCGGACGCGTCCTCCGGAGAGGGCAGAGGTGTGCGGCCGCCTCAAACCGGCAGGGACTGAATAGGCCGCCCGGTGACGCTTCCAGCCGACACGCCACGCTTCGCCCCGAGGTCGACCGCACTGCCGAAGATTAGAGGAATCCGGCAGAAAATGTCTTGTCGATCTCATCCGTGCTGTGGATTTTCGCCCAGTGTTCCTTGGGGAAGCTCTTGTAGGCCAAGACGTCGTCCTCGGCGCGGCGCATCAGCTCGGCGAGCTTGGAATGGCGCGGTTCGAACGCGTCGGTCAATTTGGCCCAGTGCTCTTTCGATGCCGTGAGCGTGTCCTGGTCGAAGGCGGTTTTGAGCGCGGCGGTGACGATCGGGCGGTCCTTCTTGCCGACGCAGGCCAGCGCATTTCGCATGAAATGGACGCGGCAGCGCTGAACGGTGGCACCGAGCACCTTGGCCGCGGCGGCCTTCAGCCCCTTGTGGTCGTCGGCGATGATCAGACGGGTTCCGCGCAGGCCTCGATCGGCGAGAGAACGCAGGAATTCGTCCCAGAAGACCTCCGCCTCGCTGGGCTGGACGGCGATGCCCAGAACTTCGCGGCGGCCGTCCAGGTTGACAGCGACAGCCACTATGGCCGCGACGCTGACGATCCGGCCAGAGCGACGCACCTTGATGTAGGTGGCGTCGAGCCACAGGTAGGGCCATTCGCCTTCCAGCGGACGGGTCAGGAACGCATCAACCTGTTCGTCGATCTCGCCGCACAGGCGGCTGACTTGGCTCTTCGACACCCCGGTCATGCCCATCGCCTTGACCAAGTCGTCCACCGAGCGCGTCGACAGGCCTTGGACATAGGCCTCCTGAATGACCGCCGTCATCGCCTTTTCCGCCGCCCGGCGCGGCTCAAGGAACTCGGGAAAATAGCTGCCCTTGCGCAGCTTCGGGATCTTCACGTCGACCGTCCCGGCGCGCGTCTCCCAGGCTCTGGAGCGGTATCCGTTGCGCCGGTTCACCCGTTCGACGCTGCGTTCGTGCGCCCCGGCGCCGCAGAGCCGATCGACATCCAGCGCCATGAGACGGTCGGCGACGAACCCGAGCATCTCGGCAAGCAGGTTGGTGTCAGATGTCTCAGACAAAAGCGCGCGCAAGGCCGCTGTCTCTGATAGGCTGTCCTTGGTCATGGTTGATCTCCTCGGTCATAGGTCAGGTCGGCAAACCAAACCTTAGCCGAAGAACAACCGTGGCCGCCAAGCGGCCCGCGCGGGCCTCGCTTCGCTACCCAAAGGCTCCGCTCAGCCCGCGCTACCGGCGGGAGTTACACCAACCGTTGGGACACTGCTCTTGCGCGGCTTGAGAGATGACAGGATCAGCGGGGTGAGGAGGGTAACCTGCACCATGAAGGCGCCCTCTTTTGGGGGCGCCAGCTATTTTGAGAGGGCGTTACAGTGCTGGGCGGGCGATTTACTGCAGCGTATCCCGAGAGCACCGCATTGCCTTAGCTGCTTTTGCAAGGCTGACTTCATGGGGTGCGGGCAATTCCCATCTTCACACGCCGGATTGGTATCGAACTCTCGATGTTTGAAACGCCTGAAATCTTGGTCAGCTTCCCTGTCAGGAACGTTTCGAAGGTGGAGAGGCTTCGTGTTGCGATCCGCAGAAGATAGTCGCGGTTGCCGGTCATAAGCCAACAATCCACCACTTCTGGCATCAGTTTCACCGCCGCCTCAAATTCCTCGAGCGCTTTGTCGATCTGTTTGTCCAGTTGAACTGAGACAAACACGGAAACCTCAAAACCGAGCGCGGCTTCGTCGATAAGCGCGGTGTAGCCTGTGATAATTCCCCGTTCTTCAAGATGTCTGATCCGGCGAGCTACAGGAGTCGGGCTAAGGCCTATACCTTCACTGAGCTCCTGAATGGAGATTCGCCCCCTCCCTGCAAAGAATACGGAGGATCTGATCTTCATAGCGGTCAATCTGAGTGGAATCCAATTCACATCCCCTGAAGTGTGGAGGCATCCACTCAATTAAGACCAAAACATGAGCGTAATCGCAAGGTTCCACTCCATGCGCTTGATTATGCTCACCAAGGACTTTTGCGGGAGGAAGGAATGACTACCACACATCTGAAGACCATAGAGCAGCGGCTTCTGTGGCTGTCGCACTGGATGATCCACCACGCCAACCACGTCCGCCCCAAGGCCGACGGGATCAAGACCGGCGGCCACCAGGCCAGCTCCGCTTCGATGGTGTCGATCATGACAGCGCTCTATTTCTCGGCGCTGCGGCCCGAGGACCGGGTGGCGGTGAAACCCCATGCCTCGCCGGTGTTTCACGCAATCCAGTACCTGATGGGCAACCAGACCCGCGAGAAGATGGAGAACTTCCGTGGCTATGGCGGGGTGCAAAGCTACCCGAGCCGCACCAAGGATGTGGACGATGTGGACTTCTCCACTGGCTCGGTCGGGCTTGGCGTGGCCATCACCTCCTTTGCCTCGCTCGTGCAGGACTACATCGCGGCTAAGTCCTGGGGCGATGGCGCGCCGATGGGCCGGATGGTGGCGCTGGTGGGCGACGCCGAACTGGACGAGGGAAACATCTATGAAACCCTGCAGGAAGGCTGGAAAAACGATCTGCGCAATTGCTGGTGGATCATCGACTATAACCGCCAGTCGCTCGACGGTATCGTGCGCGAAGGGCTGTTCGAGCGGATTGAGAAGATCTTTGACGCCTTCGGCTGGGACGTCGTGCGGGTGAAATACGGCGCGCTGCAGCGGGCCGCCTTTGCAGAGCCCGGCGGCGATAAGCTGCGGGGCTGGATCGACGCCTGCCCGAACCAGGAATATTCGGCGCTTACTTTCATGGGCGGCGCGGTCTGGCGCAAGCGTCTGCTGGACGATCTGGGCGACCAGGGTGATGTCTCCGCACTGATCGAGCGGCGCAGCGACGCGGAGCTCGCCGAACTGATGGAAAACCTCGGCGGCAACTGCGTTGAGACCATGGCGGACACCTTTGCGGCTATTGATCACGACCGGCCCGCCTGCTTCCTCGCCTATACGGTCAAGGGCTGGGGCACGCCGATTGCGGGCCACAAGGACAACCACGGCGGTCTGATGAACTCGACCCAGTTTACCGAGTGGCAGGAGCATATGGGGGTGGAAAAGGGTGCGGAATGGGACCCGTTGGCCACCGTTAGCGATGTGTCCGCGCTGAAATCCTTCCTGGCCGAAGCTCCGTTCTTTTCCAAAGGTATCCGCCGCTACTGCGACGATAAGCTGCCGGTGCCCCCGGTCACCTTCAGTTCCGACCGGGAAGTCTCGACCCAGATGGCGTTCGGCAAAATCCTCGACGATCTCGCCAAAGGTAGCAGCGATCTGGCCGCGCGGATCATGACCACCTCGCCGGATGTGACCGGTACCACCAGCCTTGGGCCCTGGGTCAACCGTCGCAAGCTCTTTGCCCGCAAGGAAATGGCGGATGCCTTCATCGAGCACCGCATCCCCTCGACCGCCAAATGGGAGTTCACCCCAACGGTCAGCATGTCGAGCTGGGCATTGCCGAGATGAACCTGTTCCTGCTTCTGGGCGCCGCGGGCCTGTCGCACAGCCTGTTCGGCAAGCGGCTGATCCCCATCGGCACGGTCTACGACCCCTTCGTCTGCCGCGGCCTCGATGCGCTGAACTATGCCTGCTACCAGGATGCGCGCTTCATGATCGTGGGCACGCCCTCGGGCGTGACCCTGGCGCCGGAAGGCGGTGCGCATCAGTCCATCGGGACGCCGCTGATCGGCATGAGCCAGGACGGGCTGGCGGCCTTTGAACCGGCCTTCGCCGATGAGCTGGCGGTGATCATGGAATGGGCCTTTGACTACATGCAGCGCGATGGCGACGGCGACCCGGACGAGCGCACCTGGCTGCGAGATGAGACCGGCGGCTCGGTCTACCTGCGGCTCACCACCAACCCGGTTGAACAGCCCGGCCAGCGCCAAGACGACACCTTCCGCCAAGGCGCCATCGACGGCGCCTACTGGCTGCGCAAGCCAGGACCGAACTGCGAGGTGGTAATCGCCTATCAGGGCGCCGTGGCACCCGAAGCCATCAAGGCCGCCGGGATGATCGGCGAAGGGCGCCGTGACATCGGCGTGCTGGCCGTCACTTCTGCAGACCGGCTGAACGCAGGCTGGACCGCCGCGCAGCGCGCCCGCGCCCGCGGCAATGCGTCGGCCCAATCGCATGTGGAACGGCTGATGCAGGACTTGCCGCCGCATTGCAAGATTGTCACGGTCATCGACGGCCACCCGGCCACCCTGTCCTGGCTCGGCTCGGTGGCCGGCCACCAGACCATCCCGCTGGGTGTCGAGCATTTCGGCCAGACCGGCACCATTGGCGATCTCTACCGGCACTTTGGCATTGAGGCGGAAGCCATAGTGCAAAAAGGTGAATGGCTTGACTGCGGGGCGCACGGTGCCCCATTTCGCAGCCTGAAAACGTGCTGAGCTGACTGGCAGCCCTCTTCTATCGATTAGAGGGCTGCTGCCTTATTATAGTAAGCTTTTCAGTTCAAAGCCACTGTCTGCCACTTGCTCAGGGGCAGGTGAGGAATTCGCCTCGATCAAGCGTTTTCCGATCATGTAATTTCGCGGGTCATTCATGGCATCCACTGCCAGCAGATTTCCATCTCTAAAATACCAATGAGAACACGTGCGTGTCGAAGAACCTCGCCTGACAACGACCTGGTCGTAGCCGGAGTTGAGACCGGCAATCTGAAGTTTAACATCGTACTGGTCTGACCAGAACCACGGTTTCGGAGTGTAGCGTTCCCCCGCACCCATGATATTTGCCGCTATTGTTTCTGCTTGGTCGACAGCGTTCTGCACGCTTTCCAAACGGATGAGGTCGCTGCGGTATTCAAACGTTGTACAGTCACCTGCAGCCCAAATCCTCGGGTCGCTGGTTCGCCCATGGCTGTCAACCAAAATTCCGTTGTCGCAATGAACACCGGCGGCAAAAGCCAGCTGATCATTGGGGATGACGCCAATGCCAGCGATTACGAAATCGACCTCTTTGGTGGAGCCGTTGGTCAGCAAAGCTTCTATAGTCTCTCCGCCAAGAAGGCGCTGCAATCCGACATTTTCGAGTATTGTCACGCCATGCTCCGCATGCAGATTGCGGAAGTATTCCGACGTCTCTCGCGACGCCACTCTCTGAAGTATCCGGTCAGCCGTTTCAATCAGGGTAACGTTCAGTCCCAGTTTGGCGGCCACGGCAGCCGCTTCCAGACCAATGTAGCCGCCGCCTACAATCAGTACCCGCCGGCCGGGTTTGAACTCGGGAGCAATGCGGTCAATATCCCTAAGAGTTCTAATTGCATAGACACCGTCCTGGTCTCCTCCAACCGCTTTGGGAAGAGCTCTGGGCGAGGCCCCGGTTGTCAAGGCGAGCTGGTCGTATGCTAGAGTTTCCCCGTGCAACTCCAGCTTACAGGTTTCGCGATCAATTGCTGAGACATGCTTGCCGCGAACGATCCTGATATCGTTTTCCTTGTAGAACCGTTCAGGGCGCAAATAGAGCCTTTCTAGTTCCATTTCTCCCAGCAGGTATTTTTTGGACAGGGGAGGACGTTGGTACGGCAGCGCGGGTTCATCACCGATCAGTGTGATTTGACCGCCATAGTCAAGATTGCGCAATTTTGCTGCCAGAGAGGCTCCAGCCTGTCCAGCGCCCACAATTACCGTATGTTTCAAGATGAGCTCCCTCCCAATATTCGTTCAAGCCACGAGGTGTGGCGGTTCCCGCCGCTCGAAAAACGCTTCGAGGTTGTCCAAGGCGGTCATGCCCATACTTATTCGTGCCTCTTCCGTGGCGGTTCCAAGGTGAGGCAGCAGGACTGTGTTTTCTAAGGACCGAAGCTCTTCCGGTATCACCGGTTCATGCTCATAGACATCAAGGCCGGCGCCTGCGATTTTTCCGCGTTTCAAAGCCCAGATCAGTGCAGCTTCGGAAACCACCTCTCCTCTGGAGACGTTGATCAGATGCGCTGTTGATTTCATGCGGGCCAGGCGGGCTGGATTTATCAAATGCCGTGTTCTTGCTCCTCCTGGAACTGCAATGACGACAAAATCTGCCGCCTCAAGAACTTCGGCCAGTTTCTTCTGCCGAGCAGGCAGGCCTTCCACGGTCCGCGGCGAGCGGTTGTGGAATATGACGTTCATGCCGAAGCCAAAATGCGCTCTGCGCGCTATTGCCTGGCCGATCCTTCCCATCCCGATGACGCCCAGCGTCTTACCGCAGATGTGCTGTCCAAGCATCTGAACTGGGTGCCATCCTTCCCAGTTTCCGGAGCGTACCAAGCGATCGCCTTCGACCGCTCTGCGCGCACTCATAAGGAGGAGTGCCATAGCAAGATCTGCTGTCGGTTCAGTCACTGCGCCAGGGGTGTTAGTTACGGCTATCCCAGCGGTTTGTGCCGAAGAGAGGCTGATATGATCGGTTCCAGCGCCAAAGTTGGCCAGGATCCGGCACCGGATGTTTGGTGCGTTTGCAAACACATCGCTCGAAAAATCATCCCCTAACGAGGGAATGACTGCATCATAGTCGGATAGTGCCATTTGCAGGAAGCCGCCATCCGTTCGGCCTGTGTCTGCGCGCATGTCAGTGTTGAACAAGCTTCTGGCTCTCTCAAGAACCGCTCTGGGAACGGGGCGTGTGATAAGCAGCCGCGGCCGCATCGGTTCTCCTCCTTTTGTTTCATGTCCCAGCATTCACCCTCGGGCAACGGCGATTCGCCGGTATGAGCGGAGATACAGAGGGAAAACAAGAGTGTTTTAAAGATGTTAAAAAAACTTACCAAATAGTTTGACCGATTGCTATGATTTTGTTCAACTGAAGATGGGAGGAGAGCGCAATGATTGAAACTTTTTGTCCGACCCTGTGCCGCGACAGTCAGAGAGGCCGCAGATGAAGCGATTCTGGGCCGATTACTCCAGCCGGGAGTTTGCAGAACTCGACAGAGAACGCCTGATTGCCGTTCTGCCAATTGGCGCAATCGAACAGCACGGGCCGCATCTTCCGATGTCCGTCGACACCTGTACCGTCAACGGTGTCGTGTCGCGCTTGGCAGCTCGCCTGCCGGACAGCGCGCCGGTTCTGTTCCTGCCGCCTCAAGCCGTCTGCAAGAGCAATGAGCACGTCGATTTCCCGGGAACGCTGACGCTTTCTCCGGAAACGTTGATCAAAGTTCTGGTCGAAACCGGGGCCAGTGTGGCGAGGTCCGGCGTGCGCAAGCTCGTGTTCCTCAATGGGCATGGCGGCAACATTCCGGTGATGGACATTGCCGCGCGCGAGCTAAGGATTCACCACGGCATGATGGCGTTCTCGGCCAATTGGTTCGGGTTTGGAATGCCGGATGGTCTCTATTCGGAGGCCGAGCGGTCACATGGGATCCACGCAGGCGACATGGAAACGTCGGTGATGCTGGCCCTGGATCCGGCAAATGTGAACATGTCCGCTGCGCGGGACTTCCGGTCGAATGGCCAGGAGCTTTCCGAGCGTTTCCGCCATTTGGGATTGAGTCAGGGGGCCAAGCCCGCCTGGAAAACCCAGGACCTCAATAAATCCGGCGCATGCGGCGAGGCTCATTTGGCGACTGCCGAAAAGGGCAAAGCGACACTGGACTACGCGGTTGAGCGCCTCGTCTCGGCCTTTTTTGAAATCGATAGCCTGCCGCTGGCGTGGCTTGATGGCAAGCCGGAGTGGTAACCCATGATGGAACAGAAAATTCTCCCGGAAGCTCCTGTCCAAATTGAGATGTCGAATGTCGACAAACGGTTTGGAAACAACGTCACGGCCGTGAAGGGTATGTCCCTGCAAATCCGGGAAGGCGAATTTGTAAGCTTCCTGGGACCGTCGGGCTGCGGCAAAAGCACGGCTTTGAAGATGATCTCGGGTCTCCTGTCGGTGTCCTCCGGAGCGATCTCGGTCAATGGCCACCCTGCGGGCCAAAGCATTGACGGTAACGACGTCGGCTACGTCTTTCAGGAAGCGACGCTGATGCCCTAGGCAACGGTGTCCGACAATGTCTACCTGCCGCTGAAGCTGCATGGCCTCAGCCGCAACGAGGCGGCGCCGCGTGTGCGTGAAGCGCTGGAGATGGTCGGGCTGGCGAAATTTTCGGAGTCCTACCCGCGGCAATTGTCGGGCGGCATGAAAATGCGGGTGTCGATTGCGCGGGCTATGGTGACGAAGCCCAAACTGCTGCTCATGGATGAGCCTTTTGCGGCTCTGGACGAGATGACCCGGTTCAAGCTGAACAACGATGTGCTGGAACTGTGGAAGTCGCAGGGGCTGACGGTGATTTTTGTGACCCACTCGGTATTCGAGTCTGTCTACCTGTCAAACCGGGTGATTGTGATGGCTGCGCGCCCGGGGCGCGTTGTTCACGATATTCCCCTGCCCGGAGGATATCCGCGGACCGGAGAGTACAGGACCACCGCTGAATATGCCGAGAACTGCCGCTTGGTAAGCAATGCTTTGGAAGGGACCATGGACCATGTCGACATCAACCATTGAGCGGAAGACCCAAGGCGCAAAGGCAGTGAAACCTGCCGATCCGGCCCTTCAGCAGATGCAGCGTGAACGCAACCTGCGCATCATCATGCCAGTTGCCTCCATTCTTGCGGCGCTGGGACTGTGGGAATTCCTGGTCTGGTACAATGATGTGCCGCATTACCTGATACCTGCACCCAGCCTCATTGCCGAAACACTGATCAAGGACTGGGCAACTCTGGCGCAAAGCGCCTGGTTCACGGTCAAGCTGACCCTGCTGTCCTTGTCGCTCGCGATTGCCGGCGGCGTGTTGCTTGGCATGCTGTTCGCGCTGTCCCGGACTGTGGAGATAAGCTTGTTTCCCTTTGCGGTGATCCTTCAGGTTACACCGGTCGTCGCGATTGCGCCGCTTATCCTGATCTATGTGGAGAGCACGTTCTGGGCCTTGCTGATCTGCGCCTGGATCGTCGCCTTCTTCCCGATCCTGTCGAATACGGCGATTGGCCTGCGCAGCGTGGACCACAACCTGCGCGATATGTTCCGCCTCTACCAAGCAACGCCCTGGCAAAGACTCCGCTACCTGCTGATCCCTTCGGCGCTGCCATATTTCATGGCGGCCCTGAAAATCGCAGGAGGATTGGCGCTGATCGGTGCAGTTGTCGCCGAATTCGTTGCGGGCACCGCAGGCCAAAACACAGGGCTGGCGTCGCGCATTCTCGAGTCGAGCTTCCGCAACGAGATTCCCAGGATGTTTGCAGCGCTGTTTCTGGTGTCGGTTCTGGGGATCATCATTTTCCTGGCGACATCCTGGCTGTCGCGTGCGGTGCTTGGGCACTGGCACGAAAGCGAAATCAAGCGGGAACGGTGATGCCGATGCGGGACTATGGGATCAAAACCATCGAAGGCGCAGGGCTGGCAGGGCGTGCCGGGCGCTGGGACCTGTCCATTGCCGGAGGGCGGATAACCACCCTGCGCGCATCGCAGGCCAGCGGTGGTGGAGTGATCCTGCCCTTGCTCGCGGATATTCACACGCATTTGGACAAGACTTTTACATCTTGCCGGATGCCCCAGCGTGCTGAGTCCCTTTTCCATGCGATCGAGATGATGGCTGCCGATACCAGGAATTGGAGCGATGCCGACCTGCGTGAACGGGCCGGAAAGGCGCTTGCCCGCGCCTACGCCAATGGCACCGGGCTGATCCGCAGCCATCTGGATTGGCATGGCACGCAGACGCCGAAAGCGTGGCACGTGCTGACGGAGCTGGCGCAGGACTGGCACGGACGAGTTGACGTAGAGCTTGCTTCACTGACACCGCTTGACGATCTGGTTGTTCATGGAGAATCCATTGCCGCCGCGGTCAAGGCAAGCGGCGGGGTTCTTGGGGCCTTCGTGTACCGCAATGCAGATCTGGCCAGCAAAGTGGCGCAGGTCTTCGATCTGGCCGAACGCTGCGATTTGCACCTGGACTTCCATGTCGACGAGGGGCTTGAACCGGAAGCGTGCGGCATCGATGCGATCATTGCGGAAACCCGCAAGAGAGACATGCAGGGCAGGGTGCTTTGCGGGCATGGCTGCGCCTTGTCGGTCCGCCAGCCTGCTGAAGTAGCGGAGCTTCTATCCCGCGGTGGCGACGCCGGTATCGGGCTGACGGTGCTGCCGGAATGCAATGCCTACCTGCAGGATGTGGAACCGGGCAGAACGCCCCGCCTGCGGGGGCTCGCCCCATTGCATGAAGCGCGCGCGGCCGGGATAAAGGTCATGTTTGGTTCCGACAATGTGCGCGACGCCTTCTACCCCTATGGCGACTACGATTTGTTCGACGTTTTCCGGACTGCGGTGTTGTCCGGCCACCTTGCGCCAGGTGACTGGATTGATGCCATCAGCGAAGCCCCTGCCAATTGGACAGGACGGAGCATGCGCCTGCGTGAAGGCGGTCCCGCAGACTTCATCAGGATTGCCGCGGCAGATTTGGATGACGCGGTCAGCCGTCCTCGCGCTGCGCGCCAAATCTGGCGCGGCGGGCAGATTCTGGCAGAACATCAAGGAGACTTTACATGACCACTTCGCACGACTGGGAGGCCTTCAGGGCTTCGCTCAGCGGCATCCGCTGCCACGATGATGACAAATTCCTGGCGGCCCGGTCCCGCGACTATTTCTGGTACAGCCCGATCCTGAATGAGCAACTGGATGGTGTTACCGGTGATTTGCTGGTGGTTCCACAGAGCGTGGAGGACGTGATTGCAGTCGCTGCCGCCGTTGCGCAATACAAGATTCCGCTTACCCTGCGTGGCGGCGGAACCGGCAACTACGGCCAATGCGTGCCGTTGGAAGGCGGCGTCATCATGGATTTGACGCGCCTGGACAAAGTGCTGGAGATCACTGACGGGCATGTGAAGGTTCAAGCCGGAGCGCGTATTTCGCGGCTTGATGATGCTGCCCGGGAGACCGGGCAAGAACTGCTCATGTATCCTTCCACCCGCCAGATGGCGACCATTGGCGGGTTCATTGCCGGTGGGTCCGGCGGTATTGGTTCCTTGCGCCATGGAATGCTGCGTGACCCTGGCAATGTCACCTATCTGAAAGTGGTTACCGTGGAACCAACCCCTCGGCTTATCGAGCTGACGGGGGATGAAATCCAAAAGGTCCAACACGCATATGGCACAAACGGAATTGTCGTCGAGGTTGGGCTCGCTCTGACGAAATCGACGGATTGGATCCACACCGCAGCTCTGTTCGACGGTTACGGGGAGGCTTTGCGCTTTGCTGCCTCGGCCCAGGAAGAAGGGCTGGATTGTTATCTCCTGACCGCAGTGGAGCGGCGGTTTTCGCCCTACTATACCAAGTTCGGAAAGCTCTTCCCCGCCGACCGCGATGCGGTTTTTGCGATGGTTGCACCTGGCGAAATGCCGCGTTTTACAGCCAAAGCGGAGGAAATGGGCGGCCGGATTTCCTTTGCCAAGACAAAACCCGAAATACGCGCGGCGGGGCTTCAGCCGGCGTATGAGTGCGGATGGAACCACACAACCCTGCAGGCCCTGAAAGTGGATAAAGGCTGGACCTATCTACAGGTTGCCTATCCTCAAACTTTCGACCCTGAGCTGGTGGAACGCCAGATGGCGCGTTACGGCGACGAAATTTTCTGGCACCACGAGATGGCGCGCATGGGCGGGCGGATTCAAATCTTTGCGCTGCCCCTGGTGCGTTACCGCGGCAAGGACGCAATTTACCGGTTGATTGCTGAGCTGGAGGACAAGGACGGGTGTACGATCTTTGATCCGCATGTCGTCACCATCGAAGACGGCGGCATGAAGGAAATTGATACGGCACAGATCGAGTTCAAAAAACTAGCTGATCCATATGGGTTGATGAACCCGGGAAAAACCCGGGGCTGGACTGCGGACATGGCCCGCGTTGACTGAAACCAAACAGGGAAAACCAACATGAAAACCTTCAGAACTGCACTTGCAGCCCTGGCTGCTACTGTCGTCGCAGGAGCGTCATGGGCATCGGACAAAGTGGTCTTCGGAACCAACTGGCTGGCGCAGGGCGGTCACGGTGGCTTTTACCAGGCGCTGGCCGACGGCACCTACGAGAAATATGGCTTGGATGTGGAAATCCGCATGGGCGGGCCGCAAATGAACAACAGGCCGATGCTGGCTGCGGGCCGCCTGGATTTTCTGATGGCGGGTAATCTGCTGCTGTCCTTCGACAATGTCCGCAACGGCATTCCAACCACCGTTGTCGCGGCCTTCTTTCAAAAGGACCCGCAGGCCGTGATGGCGCATCAGGGCCATTACGCTGACTTTGCGGCCCTGACGGAAGCGCCAACCGTCCTGGTGTCGAAAGATGGCCAGTTCAGCTTCTGGCAATGGATGGTTGACGCCCACGGGTTCCGCGATGAGCAGATCCGCCCCTACGGCTTCAACCTGGCCCAGTTTCTGGAAGACAAGGACCTGGTGCAACAGGCCTATGGCACCGCGGAACCGCTGTATGCCGCGGCGCAGGGTGCGGAGGTCGATACCTTCTTGCTTGCCGACCATGGCTGGAACACCTACTCCACCACTATCGAGACCCGGCAGCAGCTGATCGAGGAGGATCCGGAGCTGGTGCAGCGGTTCATCGATGCGTCGATCGAAGGCTGGTACAATTTTCTCTACGGCGACCGGACCGCCGCCTATGAGGCCATCATCGCTGCCAACCCCGAGATGACAGCCGAAAAGCTCGACAAGGAAATCGCGCAGTTTGAAAAACTGGGCATAATCGACACTGGCGACGCGCTGGAAATGGGCATTGGCGCTATGACCGATGCACGCATCAAGGCCTTTCATGACCTTGCTGTGCAAAGCGGGATCATTGAAGAGGGCACTGTGGAGCTGTCGAAAGTGGCCGATACGGGGTTTGTCAACAAAGGGCATGGACTTGACATCAAGTCCCGCCTGACCGGCGGCTGACGGAAGGGGGCGGCGTGAGAGTATTGATTGTGTTCGCTCACCCCAGTGAGGAAAGCTACAGCGCCGCCCTATTGGCCGCTGCAAATGAGGCGTTGGTTCAGAATGGTCATGATGTGCAGGTGATCGATCTGTATCGCGCGAAGTTTGATCCCGTACTCAGCCTTCAGGACTGGAATGATTATGCCTCCGATACCGGCCGGTTGATCGAAAAGGTGTCCCCGCATGTAGAGGCGATGAAATGGGCCGAAGCCCTGGTGTTGGTCTACCCGACCTGGATGTATGGCCCTCCGGCTATTCTGAAAGGGTGGCTGGAACGCGTATGGCTGCCCGGTGTGGCGTTCGACATTCCTGAGGGTTTAAAGAAGCGGGCCCGCGGAAAACTCCAGAATATCAGGAGCTTCACGGTTATCACAACCTCCGGATCGCCATGGTGGTGGTTGAGGCTGATCCGCGACCCAGGCCGTTCGATGCTGGCGCGCGGGTACCGGGTGCTGTTTCACCCGCTCTGCCGCATGCGCTGGCTGCAGTTACATGATATGAACCATCGCTCTGACAGGGATCGGGCGAAATTTCTCAAACGGGTCAGCCGCACGCTGGCGCGTTTGTAGGTAAGGTGAACTGAGAGGAAAGAATGACAGCTGCGGAAAAGAAACGGCGGGAGATGCGTGAAGCGATCCGCGACGCCGCAATTCGGGAATTTGCCCGGAACGGTCTTGCGGGGACATCGACGCAAGCGATTGCGCAGGCGGCAGGAATAACCAAGGCACAGCTGCACTACTACATCTCTTCAAAGGAAGAGCTGTACCAGGATGTGTTGCGCTACATTGTTGAGCAGTGGAGAGAAATATTCTTTCTGGCCGCATCCCCGAATGACCCCGCCACCGCGATTGCGACCTACATCGAGCGCAAGCTGAGGCATGCTTTGGAGTATCCCGACGTATCCAGGTTCTTTGCTCGGGAAATGGCGCGTGGTGCTCCGGAAATGCCGCCTCACTGGCGTGGACTTCGGCAGGCGGTGGGCGAGGCCAGCGCCGTTATCGAGAAATGGATCGAGTGCGGGCAGATTGATCCGGTCGATCCCTTACTGTTTCAGATCAACATGTGGGCTGTCACACAGCATTACGCCGAGTATGAGGCGCAGGTACGGGTGTTGATGGACGTGGAGTCAGAATGCCCGCTCGACGCTGACAGGATAATAAAGGAGGCTACGTCGCTGTTTCTGCTGCGGTGCGGGCTTGAAGAAAGGAGCAAGGTGTCATGAAAGCTCTCAACCCCGCGAGCGTCGCGCCGCCGTTCGGCAATTATTCTCATGGGATCGCGTATGGGAATCTTGTGGTGACCTCGGGTCAACTTGGGCTTTCGGTAAATGGCAATGTTCCGGATACAATTGGCGCACAAGCAGAGATTTGCTTTTCCAACATTCACGCGATTCTTGCGCAAAGCGGTTTGGATTTCTCCAACGTTATGCGTTTCAGCGCTTTTGTGACCAGGCAGAGGGATATGGCGCCTTACATGGCGGTCCGGGACCGGGTGCTTTCCGGGCTGGAGGTGAAACCCGCATCAACTCTGATGATCGTATCCGGGTTCACGCGGCCAGAGTTTCTCGTGGAAGTCGAGGCGATTGCCCTGAGGGCACAATGAACGAGGTCTGAATCCATGGCTATGGTGAAAATCACATTTGTCGAACCTGACGGCAAGGAGAAGCTTATCGAAGCACAGACAGGGATGACGTTAATGGAAACCGCTCGCAATGCAGGGATACGTGGGATTGATGCCGAGTGCGGAGGTGCGTGTTCTTGCTCGACCTGCCACGTTTACGTCTGCGGCGACTGGTTCAAAAGGCTGCCTGCAGCTTCCGACATGGAATATGACATGCTCGACTTCGCCTTTCTGCCTGAACCAAATTCATCAAGGCTATCCTGTCAAATCGCAGTGACAGATGACTTGAATGGGCTGCGTGTGCATCTTCCTTCGCGCCAAAGCTGATCCGTTTCGAAAGCCATCGTTGCTTGCCACAAAAGAAACTGTGAACTCGCGCTGCTGCGTTGCGGGCTAGGTAGCGTGGAATTTGGGCGAAGATGCCGACTGACGGGCAACGACCCGATCGGCCGTCGGTGTGTCGGTTCCAGCTTTCCGTATCATCTTAACTCCGTGACGGTTCAGATGAGCCGTAAGCATGCGGCGAAGACCGCGGTAGCGAATGGGCCGCCAGGCCGGACGGCCATCGTCATAGATTTGCGCGACGTGATCGCCACGTATGGCGAGGTCAATGCCTATGGTTCGGTGTTTCATTGTCGACCCTTTCCAAAACGAGAACCAACGCCGAGACCACAGTCAGGTGTGTCATTCTTGGCCGTCTGTTCATCCTCCATGAGGAACAGTAGCCACTATCATGTTACTCTGGTCCCGTCGGCGCGGCCGGGCCGGGCTGACAGCTTCACGGTCGCGAGACGATCTTCGGATCTCTCAGGGTCTTTGACCCGAACCGGCCTGGTTTGCGTAGACACTTTGATCCGCGATCACGTCGTCGAGGCAGTTCCACATCGACTTCCCTGTGGCATCCGACCCGGCGCGCTATCGATACCTGGGTCTTGCCAGTGCCGCTGGGACCAAGGGCGATGACCTTCTCGCAGCGGTCAATCCATTCACAGCGCGCAAGCTCCAGCACCTGCATCTTGTTGAGACTGGGGATCGCGGTGAAGTCGAAGCTGTCGAGGCTCTTGGTGACCGGGAATTTCGCTGCCTTGATCCGATGTTCGACCATCCGCCGCTCCCGGTCGATGAGTTCCAGCTCGACCAGGCGGGCCATGAACTGGACATGGTCACGACCCTCGGCAGTACAAAGCCGGGCCTGCTTGTCGTATTCCCGCAGAATGGTCGGCAGCTTCAGCTTCTTGAGTTAGTGGTTCAGCAGGATCTGGGGCGCTTCTGGCATGTCGCGCCACCGGTTGTCAGGCACATATAGCTGGCAGGAGATGTCGTCTTCACCGTAGCCCTTGGCAGGAACGGGTTGACATCCAGATCGAGCCTCGGTGGCCGCCGTTCGATCCGGCACAGCACCAGATGCTTAACCGCATCAAAGCTGATGGCACCTATCTGGAGGACGGTTTTCACACCGCCGCTTACAGGTAGATGAAATTGGAGCTGGCGAGTTTGAAGTTCAACCGGTGTTATGTTTCCAACCGATCAAGAAGACCGTTCTGGATCCCTTGAGGAAGTCTCCCTCGGCTGCTCACTCTTTCCGTCTAATTCCGCAGGCGCTCGACGCTTGGAAAGCAGCAGCCAATATTGCCTAATCCGACAGCCTACGCGCCTTTGCCGCCCCACAGGAAGTTAATGTGACAAGGCGGCCAGAGCACCTTTCAGCATTTCGCTGCGCTCGCGAAATTAGTGCGGTCGGCTAAAGGTTTGCGAGCAATTCCCAGATAAATTGGCGACAGAACCCATCAGTCTGCTGGCAAGTAGGCTACTGAGATAATTTCGATGCGCACACCTGACGGCGCGCTAGCCAGCGCGGCCCCGCCGGTGGCGCGGGCGGGTGGATTCTGCGGGTCGACCCAGGCGTCCCAGGCGGTGTTCATGCCGGCGAAATCATCCATGTGATGCAGCCAGATCTGCACCGAGACGAGATCCGACTTGCTGCCGCCCAGCTCGTCTAGAAGCGCGTCGATCTTGGCCAGCGTCTCCGCGGTCTGCTCCTCGATGCCCGCGTCCCGCTGATCCGGGATCTGGCCTGCCAGATACACCATGTCCCCGGCCCGGACCGCCTGGCTCATCCGGTGGTTCGGTTTGTGACGTGTCAGCGTCATGTGTCTTTCCTTGTCTTTTGATTCACAGTTCCGAGCGGCTTTCCCACTCGACCAGTTTCATGCGGCCACTGACGCCAAGGCTGAGGAACGGATCCGGCGGCAGCACCGACGGTTTGCCGCTGACCGCGATGATGTCTTCCAGCGCCTCGGAGTTGCGCCCGGCGGCTAGGTCGACCAGCAACCGCCCTGAACTGGCGCCGCGGGTCATTCCCACGCCGTTGTAGCAGTTGGCCGAAAACACGTTCGGGGCCATCTCGCCAAAGAAGGTGGCGTGGTTGCCCGACAGGCTGACGACACCGCCCCAGGTCGAGGTGATCGGCAGATCGCCCAGGCTGGGGAAGCGCTTTTCCAATCCTTCCTTATGCACCTCAGCCACCTTGGCCAAATAGGCGCCGTCCGCCTTGTACTTGGGCGCGTGACCGTAATGGTTGCGGATCAGCAGCCGCCCGTCCGCGGTCATCCGCAATGTGGTGCCGCCGGCATCCGCCGGGGTCAGGCCCCAGTTCATCTGCCCGGAGTAGCGGCCGCGTTCTGCGGCGGTCAGCGGGCGGGTGATGCTGGCATAGGTGATGGTCGGTAGGATCCGGTTCCGCATATACCCGAACTCGCGGGTATAGGGGTCGGTCGCCAGGATCACCTTGGCTGCGGAGACCGTGCGGGTGTCGCCGCCCGGCAGGCGCAGCTTGGCCTCGGCCCTGCCGCTAGTGCCGGAAAACTCCACCACCGCCGCGTCATCGCGCAGCATCACGTTTTCCGGCAGGTTCCGGGCCAGGCCGCGCACCAGCAGCAGCGGATCAATCAGCACCGAACCTGGCGTGAACACCGCACCGGCATAATACTGCGTGCCCATGATTTCGGCGCAGCCCTGCCGGTCCAGCACCTCATAGCGCTCGCCGATCTTGTCCAGCGCCTCGCAGAACTTGGCCATCATGCCGGTGCCGCGTTTCTTCACCGCCCCCTGCAGCTTGCCCACTTCGGACCAGTCGCAGGCGATGCCGAACTGCTGAACCTGTTCCTTCAGCACCCCGATGGCGCTGCGGTTCAGGGTCATGATCTTGCGGAGCCGCGACGCATCCGGATGGTCAAGATCGAACTTGTGGGGCAGGTCCAGGAGAAAGCCGGAGTTCCGCCCCGATGCCCCCCAGCCAACCGGCCGGGCATCGACCAGCAGAACCTTGTCCTGCGGGGCCACTTCGCCCAGCCGCATGGCCGCCGACAGACCGGTGATCCCGGCGCCGACAATCAGCCAGTCATAGCTGGCCTCGATGCTGCCACTGACATTGACCGGAACCAGTTCGTCCATCGGACGCCATCCGGTCGGCCGGTCCAGCGGCGGCAAGGCGGGGGTATAAGTCGCGCTTTTCATTCTGCCCTCCTTTTAGGGCCTTGGGGTAGGCCCGGCGTCAGTAGACGCCGAGCAAACGCGGGATCGCCAATGAGACGAACGGAACAAAGGTGGTGACCAGCATCACCGGCATCCCGACACAGAGGATCAACCAGACCGCTGGCATCACCGCGTGGTGGATCGAAACCTGGCCGATCCGGCACGCCATATAAAGGATAGGCGCCACCGGCGGGCTGTTGGCGGCAATCACCACCGAACAGGCGACGATCGTGCCGTAGTGCAGCGGATCGACACCGGTGCTGACCACCAGAGGCATCAGCAGGGGCGCAATCACCACGGTCACCGACAGGTCGTCCATGATCATGCCGGCCGCGATCAGGAACAGGTTGACCAGCACCAGGATCAGGATCGGATCCTTGACCAGCGTGGTGATCGCCTCGGTCAGTTCCTGCGGTACGCGCTCGGCGGTCAGGATGCGCCCGATCATGAAGGAGAACAGCAGGATCAGCATGATCGTCCCGGTGGTCTCACCCGCGGCCACAACGCTGTCCTTGAGGTGCTTCAGCGACATTTCCTTGTAGACGAACAGGCCGATCAGGATCGCACAGACCACGGCGATCGACGCCGCTTCGGTCGGGGTGCTTATGCCGCCATAGATGCCGCCCAGGATGATCACCGGCAGCATCAGCGCCGGAACCGCGCTGCGGAACGCCTTGAACCGGGAAACTGGGGTGCCCTCGGTGCCGCTGGCATAGGTTTCTTCGAACTTCCGCCCCACCAGGAAACGGTTATATAGGATCAGCCCGATGATCAGCAGCAGGCCCGGGCCGATCGACGCCGCAAACAGCGCGGTGATCGACTGGCGGGTGACAACGCCAAACAGGATCATGGTGATCGACGGCGGAATCAGGATGCCCAGCAGCGAGGAGATGCCCAGCAGCGCGCTGGCATAGCCGCGCGGATAGCCGCGTTCGGCCAGCGGGGTTATCATGATGGTGCCGATCGAGGCCACCGCGCCGGATGCGGTGCCGGAAATCGCGCCGAAGATGCCCGAGGCCATCACCATCGAGGCGCCAAGTCCGCCGCGGCGGCCCTTGACCATGCCTTCGATGAATTCGACCAGCCGCCGGGCGATGCCGCCGCTTTTCATCAGGTAGCCGGCCAGCACGAACAGCGGCAGAGACAGCAGGATCAGGTGATCAAGGGAGCGGAAGCCCTGCAGCAGCAGCGTGGTGGTGTTCACGTCGAACACATAGACCAGATAGGCCAGCACCACGGCAAAGGACCACGCCACCGGCACGCCGATGGCCATCAGCAGGATTAGCAGCAGAATACCGAGTGCAGCCATCACAATTCCTCCGGCTCTTTAGGATTGTGGCAGGCTTTGCCGGTGACAAGATCGCGGATCGCGTAGGCGAAACAGACGACACTGGCGAGCGCAACCGCGCTCAGCGCGATCAGTTCGGGAATCCCGAGGCCGGGCGTTTCCTGCGGGCGCTTGATGGCAAAGCCCATCATGTCCCAGGCCAGAGAGATAAAGAAGATCGTCGCACCGGTCATGATCAGCGCTACGACCCGCTGATGCAGCTTCAGCAGGCGCGGCGAGGCCAGCCGTTGCGGCAGGAAATCCACGACCAGGTGCTCTGCCCGGCGGCTGGCGACGATGGCGCCCACCATATACAGCCAGATGGCGGCGACCAGCGCGATTTCGTCGATCCCGACGATCGACATTTCGAGCACGTAACGCGCAATGACCAGGAAAAAGACGAGGCCGACGACCATAGCGCTGGTGATCAGCACGAAAATGTCGCTCAGCCGCGCCACGGTCCTGTCGAGAATTGAAAAGAACTGAGTCATTTTCTTCTCCAGATAACTGGGGGCGGGGTGAGGCGCCGCGCCAGGCCCGGCACCTCTTTGCCGGTTACGGCTGGGGGGCGAATTCCTTGACCTGCTCGACGATCTCGGCGCCGAGCTCTTCTTCCATCAGCGGCCAGACCTGCTCGCGCGCGGCGGTGGCAAGAGCGCGGATTTCCTCATCGGTCGGCTCGATGTATTCCATGCCGGACTCGATGGCCTTTTCGACATAGTGCTGGTCGCGGGCGCGGGCGTCCTCGAACTGCTTTTCCATCACCGCCAGCGCCGCATCGGCAACCGCCTGCTGCTGTGCTTCGTTCAGGTCATCCCAGGATTCCTGGTTCATGGACAGAACGCCGGTGGCAAAGGTGTGCTTGGTGCGGACGTAGTAGTCCAGCACGTCGCGGAAGTATTCGTAATCCCAGTAGATCACGTTGCCCGCGTCGCCATCGACCACGCCGGTCTGGATCGAGGTGAAGGTTTCACCCCAGGCAATTGCGCTCGCCTGGTAGCCCATCGCCTGCATGGTCTGCGGGTTTGGAAAGTTCGAAGGCACGCGCACCTTCAGGCCCTTGGCGCCTTCAATGGTGGTGGCATATTCACCGCGGGTGGCAACGCCTCCAAAGCCTTCCGGCCAGGCGCCGAAGAATTTCAAGCCCTGATCATTGTGAACGTCGTCATAGATCTTGTTGAGCCAGCCGCCGGGGCCGTAGGCATCAAACGCCTGCTCCCAAGTGAAGAACATATAGGGCATATTGCGCAGGCCGAGGCGCTTGTCATAAGAAGTCAGCGGCCAGTTCAGCATCATGTCGACTTCGCCGACTACGAAAAGGTCAAACACCTCTTTCTGGTCGCCCAGCTCGTCCTGGTAGAAAACGTCGATCTTGATCTCGTCCTCGGTTCCGGCGGTCTTTTCCTCTACAAGGCGGGCCCACATTTCAATTGCATCGCCAGCGGGTGACCCCTTGGGTCCGGAATCGGTCGCGATCTTCAGTTCCACGGAATCCGCAAAAGCTGCCGTGGTGCAGGCAAAGGCCGTCAGGGCCGCTGCAATGGTTGTACGCAGTTGGATCATTTTTTTCCTCCTCACAGGGTCAAAGGATGTCCGGCCAGCGCCGCGGCGCACCGCGGCTCTTTCGGTTCAGCTTGGTCAATCCGGTGTCTTGCCGGGCTGCTCCCAATAGGTTCCCAGGCGGCGGCTGTTGGCCTCCGTCTGGTTGATCCTTTCCTCTGCCGCGGGTCCCAGCCGCGCCGCCAGCATGCCGATCATGGCTTCCAGCAGCACCATGGTCGGTGCGTAAGACGGAAAGAAATACGGGCTGTCCAAGGACAGAACAAAATATTCATCGGCAAAGGACAGCGCCGGGCAGGTATGGGAATCGGTGATCACAACCACATATACGCCCTTCTCTGATGCCAGCTGCGCCGCTCGGACCGGTTCGGCGGTGAACAGCGACTTGGAGATCAGGATCAGCACATCCCCCTCAGCAGCGGAAGACACCGCCAGCGACAGGGACGTGCTGCGGTCCTCGACCAGCCGCCAGCGGTCGGAAATCCAGCCGACCGTCTCATTGAGGTATTTCGCCACTCCCTGCGAGGTGCTGCCGGCCAGCACCTGAACCTTCCGCGCCTGCG
Organism: Leisingera thetidis; assembly: GCF_025857195.1. Classification (NCBI taxonomy): domain Bacteria; kingdom Pseudomonadati; phylum Pseudomonadota; class Alphaproteobacteria; order Rhodobacterales; family Roseobacteraceae; genus Leisingera; species Leisingera thetidis. The sequence goes on from NZ_CP109789.1 coordinate 92,289, forward strand.
CCAGCCGCTCGACAACGCGCTCGGTCTTGCCGATGTCGATGGTGCTGACCAGCTCCTCGATGTTCTTCACATTGGCCGCCGCCTGCTGAAAGAACAGCGCGCCCAGCCCACTGCCCTTGTCGGCCTGCGACTGCAGCTCCCGGGCCTTCCTGGCAAAGCTCATCCCCTGTGGGGTCAGCGCCAGGCGGCACAAATTACGCACTTCCTCATGGTTTTTCAGCCCCAGGGCGCGGCTCAGCCGTGAGAAAGTGGCCGGAGAAATTCCGCTTGAGGCTGCAATCGATCGAAGGCTCTGCGTCGCCACCTCAATCGGGTTTTCGACAACATAGTCAGCCGCCTGCTGCAGGCCTTGTGTCAGCTCTCTGTACTGAGCGGACACAAGATCCTTGATGGTGGCGGCTGCAGACATCGAATCGGCGTCCCTTAGCAGGTGAAATCTGCAGCTGAATTACATTTGTTTCACGAAGGGTCAACTTGTGAAACGTTTGCGCCACATCGGAAGGGCTCCGTTGCGAACTTGGCGTGGAGTCTGAGGAGCGGCTTTTCGCTTCCAGTCTTCACGCCTTGGTCCGTTGCATTCGCGCGAATTGTCGGCGAGTTTTCGTTTGCATCGAGGCATGGAGGCAAGGACGGCACGTCGTAACCCGTTCAAACGGCGCCAGTTTCCGAAGGACGTCATCCTTCTGGTGGTGCGCTGGTACTGACGGGGATGTCCGCGACAAGCTGGCCGGGCGTGGCATCACGATAGATGCTTCGACGATCCATCTTTGGGCACGCAAATTCGGTGCTGAGATCCGCAAGCGTGTTTGTGGGTCGCATCGCACCCAGTCAGGCCTGCAATGGCATACGGACGAAACCTATGTCCGTGTCGGCAGTCGCTGATGTTATCTGTGGCGCGCCATCGACCAGTTCAGCCAACTGATCGATTTTCGACTGACGGCACGTCGGAACGCCAAAGCGGCAAAGGCTTTCCTGCAGCAGGCGCATGAGACTGTGCGCCTTGGTCAGCCCTCTACAATCGTAACTGGCAAGACACACAGCTATGCCAAGGTCATCGGCAAAATCAACCGGCGGCTCGGGTCAAATTGTGCAATTTGACACGTGACCCGGAAGCACCTGAACAACAGCATCGAGAGCGATCATGACCTGTCTTTCTTGGAGCGGCAATGCCTACGAGAAACCGCGATTTAGGCTGGGTCAACGACGTGGCTTTCGATGCCTTCTGCGAAGCGGGCCCATTAAATCCAGAACCCGCCCAGTCCGGCCTCCTGGATCACGATAACTGGGACAACCTGGCCGGTCCGGCGGCGGACATTTCGTTGCGAATCCGAGAACCGTGCAAGCAGGCCAGGCATGCCACCGGCCTGCACTTGGTACCTCGACATCTTGGATCCTACGGGTCCCGCAAGGGCGGTCAGCAGCCACATAGAGCGAAGGAGTTTCAGGGAAATGAAGATTGAAGCGCATTCAAAGGCCTCAATCGCTTGCGTGGTGGTTAGTCTGGCAGTTTGCATGGCAAAGGCCACCATCAGGAATATCAGCGTCCCGACTCTTCCAGAGCCAAGGGAATGCGTCGCCTCCTCATGGAAACCTAACGAAACAGATCCGGCGGGGGCCATATATGTCCACAAATGACAATCCCGGCAGGGCGGAAACAGCGCCGCCATGCCGGCCTAGGCATGGCGTTCGCCCCGGTAAGTGCAAGGTCGGTAGCAGCGCGAGGCTCAAGCAGCTTTGGCATCCCGCTGCACGACGCTGCCGCTCAGCGGGATGCCGCGCGCGACGGTCATCGCATTAGGGCTGAATTCGACTGCGGCCTTTTCGATTTCCGCAAGCACCGTATCATCAACGTCAGCATCCACCGAAATCTCGTACTTAATTCCAGACATCTCGACTTTGGCATCGTCGCGCAGGTTGAGAAAGCCCGCCAGGTCCAGACCGCCAGTGATCTTGACGTCAAGGCTGTTGATTTTGACGCCTTTGACGCTGGCATTGACGACGAAACCCACCATTATGCAGGCGCCTACGCCCGACATCAGGTATTCCTGCGGCGTTGGCCCGGCACTTTCGCCCAGAAGTTGCGGCGGCTCGTCCACTACCCATGAGAATTCACGGGGGATCTCCTCGCCGCCAAGGGTCATCGGCAGGGTGCTGACATTGGCACGCACGCCGTTCTGCCAGGCAAGATTGACGCCATAGGTGGCGATGCCCGCCGCGGGGGTTTCGCGGATGGCATCGCGCGCGCCGGCGAGAGCCTCTGTATCCACTTTATTCAGCATGTCGTTTCTCCTCTGTTTGACATGAAATCGGGTTTGTTCCGGGCCGGATCGGCTGGACTCCCCTCCGAGCCGGTCGTTTCAATCGGTAAGTGCGCCGTAGCGCGCATCGCGGAAATTGAGCGCCTCACGCAGGCCCTTGGTGCGCACAAGCTCCTGGAATTGCGCCTTTTCTGGGGCTTCGGCTGCGTTCAGCGTCGCGGCAATGTCGAGATTGACGTTAACCGCGTTACGCAGGCCCATCGCCTCGTAGGCGCGAACCAGCGCGGTCTTGGTCAGACGCAGCACTACCAACGGAGTCAGGGCGATCTTTTGTGCCAGCCGCTCAACCGAAGTTTCGAGATCTTCTGGCGGCACCACGCGGTTGACAAGACCGGCGTCCAGCGCTTCTTTAGCGCCGATGGTATCGCCGGTGAGCAGCAGTTCCATGGTCTTTTTCTGACCCAGAATGAAGGGCATCAGAAGCGTCACTGGGCCGGAGCCGAAACGGATTTCCGGCTCTCCGAACTTGGCGCGGTCGGTGGCGATGATCATGTCGCAGGCCATCGCCAGCTCGCAGGCACCGGCAAGGCACCAACCGTCGACCGCGCCGATTGTGGGTTTGGTGCAGGAAAACACCGCCATGCTCAGGCCGACGTTGTTGGTGAGCGCAGCGTGCCAGTCTTCGGGGCGTGATAGGCCCATTTCGACCTCCTGTGCGATGTCGTAGCCGACGGAGAAATTCCCCTCGGCGCCACGCAGGACGATAACCTTCACAGCGTCGTCCTTTTCCATCGTGGCGACCGCCTCATGCGCTGCCGCCACCATTTCGGCGGCTAGCGCGTTGAGCTTGCGGGGCCGGTTCAGCGTGATCCAGCCAATACCGTCTTCAATCTTAGTTTCGACAACGTTCTGTTCGATATTGGTGTCCACTATGTTCATTTTCTTCTCCTTTTTCATGATGTTATGGGCTTGGGGGAGGCGGATGAGGTCAGCGACAGATCCGAGAGCTGCCCTGCGGCCAGCATCGCGCGCAAGCGCACCTTGTCGGGCTTTCCGAGTGTCGTCTGCGGCAGGGTGGAGACCTGGCACCAGTCATCGGGAAGCCACCATGAGGGGACGCGGGCGCGCAGCGTGCTGCACAACTGATCGAGGTCGAAGCGCGCACCGGATTTGAGCACGACAACCGCGAAGGGGCGTTCCTGAAACCGCTCGTGCGGACGGGCGATCACCGCTACGTCCTCGATCCAATCGACAGTGCGGATCGTGTCTTCGAGCGCCGGAGCGGGGATCCATTCGCCGCCCGATTTGATGGCGTCCTTAAGCCGGTCGGTCAGACTGAGGGCACCATCGGCGGAAATCACCCCGATATCGCCGGTCGGCAGCCAGCCCTCCGCGTCGCAGGCCGGGACCTCGCTGTCCAGATAATGCCGGATCACGCAGGGGCCGCGCACCTGTATTTCGCCAGGCATGCCCGGTGCATTTGCGGTTCCCTCCACCGGCGAACGGCGCAGTTCGACTATCGGCCCCGGATGGCCCACCGCGGCGGGTCTGGTGCCGGGGGTGGCGCGGCCAACGACGGACATAGAGGAGGTTTCGGTCATGCCCCAAGCCTGAAGCAGAGCGACGTCTGCGCGCACAATCCGCTCGGCAAGGCGTTCGGGCACCACCGAGCCGCCGGTGGCGATTCGTGTCAGCGTAGTTGGAACTTCGGTGTCATTGGCGTCCAGGTGGCCAAAGTAATCGCCCCAGATCGTGGGCACTCCCGCCGCAAGTGTGACTTTGGATCCGGTCATCAGCCGGTGAAGTACCGCCGGGCGAAAGCTTGCTCCAGGCAGGGCCAGTCCGGCGCCGCACATCACAGCTGCATAAGGCAGGCCCCAGCCGTTCACGTGATAGAAGGGCACCGCCAGCAGCGCTGTATCCGCGCGCGAGAGAGCCAGCGAATCCGCCAGACACAGGCTCAGCGCCTGCAACCAGACCGAACGGTGCGAATAGGCTACTGCCTTGGGTTCTCCGGTCGTACCGCCGGTATGGCAAATCGCGGCGGCGCTTTCCTCGGGGGGATCGGTGAGCGCCATTACGTCGGGCAGGGGTGCCGCTTCGATGAACGTGTTGTAGGAGATCACCTCGATACCCGCGGTCGGGCTTTCCGGCAGAGGCCCCGCCCCGGCCAGCAAAACAAGGTCCAGCATGCTGTGCCTCAAGGCGGGCGCCAGAGCCACAAACCGCTCCCATTGATCGCGGTCGAGGATAAGCACCCGGTCGCCGCAGTCGCAAAGCATCCTCGCGATATCTGCGTCGGCCATCCGCAGATTGAGTGAATGCAGGACGAACCCCCGGGAGGGAACGCCAAGGTAGGCCTCGCAATGTTCCAGCGTCGCGGCACAGAGCGTCGCCACACGGTCGCCAGCGGTTAGGCCGCGTGCGGCTAGCGCTGCCCCAAGCCGCATGGCGCGTTGCGCGGTTCGCTGCATGTCGGTGGTAACGATCGTGTTGCCGTCCCAGACATGGACTGGGCGCGCCGCACCAAACCTTGCAGCACTACGAAGGATGCGGGAGACACCGAGTGCCTCTCGTTGCATTGTACTTTGCATGGGTTTTTCTCTTTCCGGGTCAGTCCACCTTAATCAGAAGCCGACCGCGGATCTGACCATTGAGCAGCTTTGGCGCCAACGTCTCAATTTCCTTAAGTTCGGCCTCTTGGGTGATCTCGTTTAGAGCCGCGCGGTTGAGCTTCTCTGACAAAAGCGCCCAAGCCCGTTCCCGCATCTCGCGCGGCGCCATGACACTATCGACGCCGGCGAGGGTCACACCCTCGGAGGATGAACGGCATGACTGTAGCCGGCAGGTCATGGCCCTGTGCTAGTCCGCAGGCCGCAACTGTACCACCGTATTTCACCTTGGACAGCACGTTCGCCAGCGTTTGGCTGCCGACAGAATCCACCGCCGCTGCATAGGTTTCGCGGTCCAGGGGCCGGCGGCCCTTTTCCGACAGCGTGGCGCGGTCGACGATCTCGCTGGCTCCGAGCGCCTTGAGATAAGCTGCTTCCTCTGGACGCCCGGTCGAAGCCGCGACGCTGTAGCCCAGTGCCGAAAGCAGCGAAATTGCGAATGAGCCAACGCCGCCCGATGCGCCGGTGACTAGCACCGGGCCATCTTCCGGTTTGATGCCCTGCTCCTGAAGCCGCAGAACGCAGAGCGCTGCAGTATAGCCCGCGGTGCCCACCGCCATGCACTCGGCGCTGCTTAACCCGTCAGGCCGGTGCAAGAGCCAGTCGCCTTTGAGTTGCGCCATCGGGGCATAGCCGCCCCAATGCACCTCACCCGCGCCCCATCCATTGAGGACGACTTCGTCGCCGGGCCTGAAACGTGGGTCGGTTGAGGCTGTGACCTCGCCGGCGAGGTCGATGCCGGGCACCATGGGAAACCGGCGTACCACGGGGCTCGTGCCGGTGATAGCCAGCGCGTCCTTGTAGTTCATTGTGGTGTGGAGCACACGGACGGTGACCTCACCTTCCATCAGATCATCAGTCGAAACGGTCTTCCAGCCGCGCGACTGTTCATTTGTGTTCTCGTTGCGTTCGATGACATAGGCTTGAAATTCTGCGCTCATGCTATCTTTTCCTTTATCGGTTGATCTGTTTCGGGTGCGGCGCGCAGGCGGGCGAGCCGTTGCATTGCCTTCACGCCGAGAAGCGGTCCTGCGCCGAAGAGGGCCAGCGTCAGCGGCCAGCCAAGACCGGCTGCCAGGAATGGCGCGGCCTGTACCGTGATCGCGGTGAGTGCGAAGCCAAACGCAGTCTGCAAGGTCAACAGGCTGCCGGCGTGCTCGGCGGGGGCGTGATCGGCGACCAGTGCAGAGAATTGCGCGCTGTCGGGGATCACGCAGATGCCCCAGGCCAGCGCCAGCGTGATGACCAGCACGGGCGGTCCGCCAAAGCTCGCTGCCGTTGCCAGCGCGAGCGCGCCGCTCAGCCCCATTGCGCATCCGGCCACTTGCGCCTTTCCGATGCGGTCGGCCAAGGCCCCTGCCGGCAGGCAGGCCAGCCCGCCAAGACCGATGGCGGCGAAGCTTGTCCAGCGGGCGGCAGTGGCTGGGTCAGCAAGCCCCGCGAGTGTGAAGGAGGCGGTCAGCGCGACGCCGATCCAGGCCCAGAAGGCGTAGAGCTCCCACATGTGGCACAGGTAGCCGGCATAGGCCAGGCGCACCGGGCGCAACCTCCAGGCGAGCCGCAGGGCGTCCCGGTCGAAGCGGGCAGCGCCGGCGTGATGCGGTCCGGCGCGGGTGAGCAGGATCAGCCCGGCGGCGGCGGCGGCTAGAAGGCTTGCCAAGAATACAGTACTGCGCCAGTCCGGCCCGCCGATCAGCGACAGCCCGTGCGGTGCGGCGGAGCCCAGTGTAAGTGCCCCCACAAGCAGCCCGACCACTAGTCCGCGGCGCCGCAGGGTCCAGCCGACGGCGATCTTCATGCCCACCGGATAGACCCCGGCGAGGCATAAGCCGGTCACGCCGCGCAGCAGGATCTGAAGGTCTCCGCCGGGCGGCGTGACGACAAGCGCGGCATTGGACAGGGCCGCGATCGCTGCGGCGGAGGCAAAGACCCGGCGCGGGTCGTAGCGGTCAGAGGTGCCATTCACCGCTAGAACCAGCGCCCCGAGAACGAAACCCACTTGGACCGCACTTGACAAAAGCCCTGCGCGCCATGGCCCGATCCCGGCTTCGCGGGTCAGCTCGGGCAGGATCGCCGACGAAACGAACCACAGCGACATGCCGCCGATCTGGGCCAGCACCAGCAGCGTGAGGTTGCGGCGAATGCCGGGGGCAGGGGATGTCTGCACGGTCATGTGGCAGCGGCGGCGGAGATGCTGCGGCGCAGGGCGGTTCTGTCGGCCTTGCCGGTGGCGCCCAGCGGCAGGGCAGCGGCGAAATGCACCGCATCGGGAAGCTTGAAGCGGTCGATGCGGTCGCGCGCCCAGGCGAGAAGTGCCTCGGCACCCAGCATTGCGCCGTCGCGCGGTACGACAAGCAGATGAATCGCTTCCCCGAAGCGAGGGTCGGGTACGCCAGTGGCCAGCGTGGCGCGCACCGCGGGGTGCTTGGCAAATACGGCCTCTACTTCCAGAGGCGAGACCTTGTTGCCGCCGCGGTTGATCAGCTCTTTGAGTCTTCCGCGCAGAAAAACCTCGCCATCCGGAGCAATCAGGCCGAGGTCGCCGGTGCGGATCCAGCCGTCCTGCAGCGTGTCGCGGGTGAGGTCAGGCCGATCGAGATAGCCTAGCATGGAATAGGGGCTGCGAATGAGCAGTTCCGAGGTCTGCGGATCGGTCGCGACGCCGACCCCGGCGGCGGGGCGTCCGAGGCTATTGCCGGTATTGGTGGTGGACTGGCTTCGATCACTGGCCCGGTCACGCCGGAACAGATCGCAGGTGCCGGTTTCGGTCAGCCCGTAAATGCCATGGATGGTGGCCGCTGGCCAGCGGCTGAACACTGCAGCGCGCAGATCAGCGCTGACCGCTTCTCCGCCGGTCAGAAAGTTCAGAGGGCGGACGCATGGGGTGCCCTTGCCCAGCATGCGCAGCATTGTCGGCACCGCGGCGAAATGGGTGAGCGGGCGGCCGGACAGAAGGCGCTCGGCCCAGTCGGGCGAAAATCGCGCGGTCATGTGCACCCGCCCGCCCAACATCAGCGGCAGGAAAGTGGCCCATTGGCCGAAACTGAACTGCAATTGCAGGGGCACGGCGGTCTCGGGGCCGCCTTCCATACCGATTTCCGCACGAATGGCGGCGAGTTTTGCGGATATACGCGAGCGGGACAGGACGACGCCCTTGGGGGTGCCCGTGGAGCCGGAGGTGAAGGTGATCATCGCCGCGCCGTCCAAAATGTCTCTGGACGTCGGCGGCGCGGAGGCGCGTCGCGTCACTTCGGGCACCGCGCGCCGAGTGGCTTCGGTGGGAACGAAAGCGAGCCTCGCGCCGGTGGCGGTTTCAAGTTGCGCGCGCGTGGCGGGGTGGGTCTTGCAGTGCAGCGGCACGGCGGTGCCGCCGGCTCCGATCACCGCCAGGATCGCGGCAACGTCCTCGGCCCGTCCGCCGACCGGAACCAGAACGGGCTCCTGCGGGATGAGCCCGGCGGAGAGCAGCGCCTGCGTCCCCTCCTGCGCCATCTGCTGCAGACCGTCGAGCCCCAACCAGCCGATGTCATCCGAAACACCGCCGCCTTCAGGCGCTCGCATAATGGCGTCGTGGAAATCCTCGAACGGCTCGGTCATGGCGCGAACCTCCGGTCCCGCCAGTCCAGAGCCACGCGCAGTCCGCCCGACCGCAGGACATCGAGAAAGGCGGCCTTGTCGCGGCTGCCTTCGCCCTCAAGCTCAAGGTCGATTTCGAGCGCCCGCTCAAGCCCGCGGCCCATGCCGGCGCTTTCCATCGTCTCGTTGATCTGCTGTTTGGTGCGCCGGATCACCATCGGGTCGACCACGGCGATCGCCCGCGCCATTTCGAGCGCGGTGGGCAAGAGGTCGTGATCCGCGACGACACGGTTGATCATGCCCATCTCTCGCGCGGCCTTGGCCGGGATGCGGTCCTGCCCGAGAAACGCAATTTCCTTGGCCTTCTTCGGCCCGGCCAACCAGGGCAGGAGCATCACTACGATGCCCGCACCGAATTTCACTTCAGGTTCGCCGAAGGTCGCGGATTGCCCCGCAAGGGTGATGTCGCAGGCCATAGCAAGCTCGCAGCCTCCGGCCAGCGCCGGGCCGTTGACCGCGGCGATCGTGGGCTTGGAGAGCCCATGAAACCGCATCACCGTGTCGAAATCGCGGCGCAGCACCGGGCGCCATTCGTCTATGCCCCGTGGTGTCGCCGCGGCCTGATCCTGCAGGTCGAACCCGGCGGAAAACGCCTTGCCGGCGCCAGTAACCACGATGACGCGGCAAGCATCATCGGCCTCCATCGCGTCACAGGCGGCGGCCATCTCGGCCAGCATCTTCTGGCTCATCGCGTTGAGCCGGTCCGGCCGGTTCAGCCGGAGGAGCCGCACCGGCCCCTGTTCCTCGATGGTGATGGTGTCGAATTTCATAGTATATTGCCCCCGTGAATGGTCACTGCACGTCTTGATCGCTCATTCGGCCCATTGCGCGGATGCCGCCGACGACAAAAGGAATGAGCACCTCCTGATAGGCATCGTATTCGGCCATCCCGCCATCATCCCCGAGCAGCGAATTGATCCGCGTGTCGTTGGTGGTGGCGCCGTAGAGGCTGGCCAGCAGAAACTGAAAAGCGCGCACGGCGGCCTCTTCGGAAAGACCGGGCAACGCAGTCCGCATGGCCGCGATGAAACGCACCGCGGTCGGGTTGAAGGCTTCGGAGATCACCGCTGAAAGCTGCCCGTTCCAGACGTTGCGACCGATGAAGAGCGCATAGCTGCGCCAGCCGGGATCCTCGCCGCGCAGCCGGGCAAAATAGGGGTCGATGAAGGCCCGCACGACCGGTTCGAGCGCCACCGAATCGGCACCGACGAGCTGTTCGTAGGATTGCAGAAGCTGCATCCGCTCGTCGCTGATCACCCCGGCGCGGCGCAGGACCACGTCCCGGATCAGCTCCTCCTTCTGGCCGAAGTGATAGACGATCTGCCCGACATTGGCATCCGCCTCCAGGGCGATTTCCTTCAAGGTCACGGTCTCTATCCCGTTTTCCGCAAAGAGCCTTTCCGCCGCGTCAAGAAGGCGGCCGCGGGTGGCAACGTTGTAGGAGCTGGATCTTTTCGTACTGCTTGCCACCTCAGAATTCCCCATCTCAGAGCTAAATTCGATATAATGTATCTAATTTGGCCGCAAAAAATATGTTTGACAAGTGGTTTATTTTCAAAAATCATTATGGCATTACGAAATTTGTCGCCGAACGGGAGGTCGGTTGTCGAATTTCAGGTCGGGAGGGAACATGCGAATACTGAATTGGATCGACAGCCTCAATCTGTGGATCGGGAGGCTAGTCAGTTATGCGGTCTGGATCGGCGCGGGTGTCCTCGTTTTCGAGGTGGTCTCGCGCTATCTCTTCAATAGTCCGACAGTCTGGGCGCATGGCTATACGCAACGCATCTTCGCCGTCTATTTCATCCTGATCGGCGCCTATACCTTTTTGCGTGCCGGCCATGTGCGCGTCGACCTGCTGCTGCAAAACCGCAGCCCGCGCGCCCGGGCGCTGCTTGATGCGCTGTGCTACCTGCTCTTGATCGTCTGGTGCTTCGGGCTGGCCTGGGAAGGCTGGAATTTCTTCGACGAAGCGCTGCTCTGGCAGGAAAAGGACGACAGCGCGCTGGCCCATCCGCTCTGGCCGGTCAAGTTCGCCTTGTTCGTCGCTGCGGCGCTTTTCGCGCTGCAGGCCCTTGCCGCCTTCATCCGTGCCGCCCTGGCGGTTTTCACACCGGAGAACGGCACCGGCGCAACCTGCGGGAACAACACCTGCAACGCCCCCAGCGGAGACCCTGTCCATGAGTCCTGAGCTTCTCACAATCGGTATGTTTGGCAGCCTCATCATTGCCATTATCCTCGGCGTTTCGCTGTCCTTCGCGATGGGCGGAATCGCGGTGATCTTTACGCTTCTGATGAGCGGCCCGCAGGGTCTTTATTCGGTGGTTTCCAGCACGTTCGGCAACATGTGGTCGATCCTGCTTTCGGCGATTCCGCTGTTCATCGCCATTGGCATCGCGCTTGGCCGTTCCAAGATCGCAGACGACCTCTATCGTGCCTTCTATCTCTGGTCGGGGCGGCTCAACGGCGGGCTTCTGGTAGGGACGTCGGGTTTTGCCGCGGTCCTGTCGGCGATGACCGGCAATTGTTCCGCCTCGACAATCACCACCGGGCTGGTTGGCATTCCGGCCATGAAGCGGCACGGCTACAATGACAGATTCGTGCTGGGCACCATCGGCGCCTCGGGTACGCTGGGCATCCTTATCCCCCCGTCAATCACCCTGATCATTATCGGCATGATGACCGGGCTTTCAGTGGGAAAGCTGTTCTTTGGCGGGCTTATCGCGGGGCTTTTCATCCTCGCAGCCTTCATCCTCTATATAGGGATACGGGCCTATCTGCGCCCCGATCTTGCACCCGCTGCCGAAGTTGCGGCGCCGTTTCGAGAAAGGCTGGCGGCGTTGAAGTCAGTGATCCTGCCGCTTCTGATCGTGCTTTCGGTGCTGGTATCGATTTTCCTCGGCATTGCGACCCCCACCGAAGCCGCGGCCGTGGGCGTGGCGGCGGTGCTGTTTTCGGTCTGGCTGCGCGGCGAGCTGAGTTTCGAATTCCTCCGGCAGGTGAGCCATGACACAGCCTCTGTCACCGGCATGGTGGTCTGGATCATCTTCGGCGCGGGCGCCTTCGTTTCGATCTATTCCAGCGGCGGCGGGATCAGCTTCATGCTCGACTTGCTGCGCGATACAGGCCTGAGCCCCTGGATGGTCATCATCCTGATGCAGGTCGCGGCGCTGGTACTGGGCATGTTCCTCGACCCGGTGGGCATCATCCTGCTGACGCTGCCGATCTTCTTTCCGATCGTGCAGGAGCTGGGCTTTGATCCGGTCTGGTTCTGCGTGATCTTTCAGCTGAACCTGTGTATCGGCTACATCACGCCGCCCTTCGGCTACAACCTGTTTTACCTCAAGAGCCTGAGCCCGGAGACGCCGATCTCGCACATTTACAGCGCGGTGGTGCCATTTCTCGCGATCATGCTGCTGACCGGCGCCTTTCTGATGGCGGTGCCAGGGATCCTGATCAACCTCACGGCCTACATGAACTGATTTCCGGACGGCGACGGCCGCCCGAGACTTGAGCCGCAGCCGCGGTGCCACGAAATCAACAAGGAGGAGACTACCATGACCACCAATACAATTGGCTGGCGCCAGCTACTGAAGGGCAGCGCCGTTGCAATGGGGGCCACGGCGCTTTCGGCACCGGCGGTCCTGGCCCAGGAACAGATCAAGTGGCGCATCCAAAGCCACTGGACGCCGGGTGTGGAATACTACGACTCCATTTATCTGGAATTCGCCCGCTGGGTGACGGAGGCCACCGATGGCGAGATCCAGATCGAGGCGGTGCAGGCCAATACCGTGGCGCCCACCAACGAGGTTCTCGGCGCCCTGCGCCGCGGGCTGCTCGACGCGGCCTTCATCTTTCCCGGCTACTGGATCGGGCGCATTCCCGCCGCGGGGCACCTTAACGGCAACCTCGCCACATGGGAAAACCATGAGGAGATGCAGTTTTTCTTCTATGACATGGGTGCGCTCGACGTGATCCGCGAGGCTTATGCCAAATACGGCATCTATCAGGCCGGGCCGATCTCCTTTGCCGGGCTGGCGGTCTTTTCCAAGAAGCCGATCGAGACCATGGAAGATTTCCAGGGGTTCAAGATCCGCTCTACCGGGACGCCGGGCCGCGTTTTTGAGAAGATGGGCGCAACACCGGTCTTCATCCCGGGCGGCGAGCTTTATCAGAGCCTCCAGACCGGCGTGGTAGACGGCGCGCATTGGGGCTGTGTCGCGACCGGCTGGGGGATGAACCTTCAGGAGGTGACGAGCCATATTGTGACCCCGGATTTCCTCAGCCACTCGAACGGCGAATTCATCGTTGGCATGGAACAGTGGAACCGGCTGGGCGAGGATCACAAGCGTATTGTCAACAGCGCCGTGCGCGCGATGAGCGCCAATGCGAGCGCCCATTTCCGTCATCTCGACTTTTTGCGGATGAAGGAATTCACCGAAGAGATGGGCAAAGATATCGTAACGGTCTCGCCCAGTGTCATGGCCGAACTAAGGGACAAATCGCTCGAAGTTGTCGATGAATATTCGAAAGGAGACCCGGAGTTCTCAGGGCGCATCGGCGAGAAGCTACATGAGTTCATGCGCCTCACTGGTAAGATTTGAGCCGCATTTGTCTAGCGAGCCGACGGCGCGCATGAGTGGCCACCCGCGCCCATATCCGTTCAAGCGGAAGGACATGCGGGGCTGATCTCACTGCTTTGCGGTCTTTGCAAGGCTAGAAATGTCCCGATCCGACCCTAAGCCGCTGACCGGCAAAATAACGTGCCGGTCAGCGGCTCCCTATCTCATTAAAGTCAAGACCAGTCTAGGCGTTCAGTCCCGGCATCTGGCGGATCAGATTTAAGATGAATCTCTGGCTCTGACGTTCAAATTTTGCAGATGTATTCGTATGGCGTGAGGCCACTGAGGGCCTCGAGCCCGCGGGCAAAACTGTAAGCCGCGGTGAAGTCGCCGAGGTGCGTGCGAAGCTGCTGGTGGTTGGTAACCGCCCGATTTGAACCGCCTGCTCGTGTGTCCTGGAGATTGCTAAGAGACGTCCATAAAGACGTCTTTAATGACGTCTCCTACAGGGAGGGAGGCAGCTGTGCGGGGCGAAATTCTTGGCTTGGAGCGTCGGCGCCGCTGGAGTGACGACGAGAAGTTGGCGATTGTGCTTTCGGTCGGGGTGAACGGCGCGACCGTGTCGCAGGTCGCACATCGCCACGAGATCAGGCGGCAGCAGATCTATGCCTGGCGATACGAGCTGAGGAGGAAGGGGCTTCTGACGCCGGACGACGCGACGCTATTCCTGCCCGTCGATATTACGACGCCGCCGGAAGCGTGCGCCCCTGAAGCGAGCTTGGCGTTGATTGAGGTGGTTCTGCGCAATGGTCGCAGCTTGCGGGTCGATGCCCATGTGGATGCTGCGGTGCTGACCCGTTTGATCCAGGCGGTGGAGGCGGCATGATCGGCCCGGGCACCGGCATTCGCGTTTACCTGGCCTGCGGTCACACTGATATGCGCAAAGGTATCGCGGGGCTTTCAGCGATCGCGCAGGATGTCTTGAGGCAGCGGCCATCGAACGGTGCCGTGTTCGCGTTTCGAGGGCGCCGCGGCGACAGGGTGAAGCTTCTGTATTGGGATGGCCAGGGCTTTTGCCTGTATTACAAAGTCCTGGAGAAGGGTCGTTTCCCATGGCCTGCGGCGCCGGATGGCAGCGTGCGTCTGACCGCCGCTCAATTGGCCATGCTCTGGGAGGGGATCGACTGGCGCAGGCCGGATTGGGGCGCGCCACCAGCCCGGACGGGCTGATTTATCTCTCTGGAATCGTTTGTTTTTATGGCGTCCGATCTGGGAGAATGGTATCCACCATCATGTCCGTAGAAGCCACGCCTCTCCCCAATGATCCCGCCGTTCTGAAGGCGATGATCGCCGCGTTGCAGGCGGAAAACCAGAAGATGTCCGCCAGTTTGCGGGCGCATGATCTGCTGGTTCAGGCGCTGCGCGTCCGGATTGCCAGATTGCAGAAGCAGAAATTCGGCTCCAGTTCGGAAAAGATCGAGCGGGAGATCGAGCAACTGGAACTGGCGCTGGAGGACCTGCAGGTTGCGCTCGCCGAGGCGGATGAACTGCCGCCGGAGGGCGACGATGAGCCGGAGACGGACAACCAGACCCCGGAACCAGCCGAACCGCGGGAGTCGAGGCGCCGCCGTCCGAAGGTGTCGCAGGACACGCCGCGCGAACGCCGCGAGCTTGACCCCGGCGACAGTTGCCCGGATTGCGGGGGCGATCTGCGTGTGGTCGGGGAGGATGTCAGCGAGCTGATCGACATGATTGCAGCCCAGCTGAAGGTCATCGAAATCGCGCGTATCAAGAAATCCTGCCGGCGCTGCGAGCGTATGGTTCAAAGCCCGGCGCCCAGCCGTCCGATCCCACGGAGCATGGCGGGCCCGAACCTTCTGGCTTATGTGCTGACCTCGAAGTTCGACGACCACGTGCCGTTGTATCGTCAGAACGAGATCTTCGCCCGCATGGGGGCAGACATCCCTGACACGACCCTGGCCGGCTGGTGCGGCGGGGCAATGAAGACGCTGGCGCCGCTGATCGAGAAGATCGAGGCCGAGATCATGGCCAGCAATCTTCTGCACGCAGATGACACGCCCATCCGGGTTCTCGATCGCGGCCGCCGCGACAAGGGGCTCGGAAGGGCGTCAAGAAAGGCCGGATCTGGGCCTATGTCCGGGATCAGCGCCCATGGGCGGGCACGGCCCCGCCCGGTGCGGTCTATCACTTTGCCCCGGACTGGAAGGAAGAGCATGTCCTCGCCCATCTTGGCGAGACCAGCGGCATTCTCCAGGCTGATGGCTACAAGGGGTATGCCAAGCTCTATGCCGCGGACCTGGACGGCAAGAGCCAGTTCCGGGAGGCCGCGTGCTGGGCGCATCTTCGCCGCGGCTTTCACGATGTCTGGACCGCGACGAAATCCGCAATCGCGCGCGAGGCGCTCGACCGTATCGGCAAGCTCTACGACATCGAACGGGAAATCAGCGGCAAGCCTGCCGAACTGCGGCTGGCCGTGCGCCAAAAAGGAAAGCAAGCCCAAGGTTGATGCGTTCCGGGACTGGGTCGAAAGGCAGCTCACCCGTATTCCCGGTAAGAGTGATCTGGCCAAGGCGTTCCGCTACGGGCTGAGCCGCTGGGCTTCATTCACGCTGTTTCTGGAGGACGGGCGCGTGGCCATCGACAACAATCCCGCCGAGCGCGCGCTGCGGCCCATTGGCGTTGGCAGGCGGAACTGGCTATTCGCGGGTTCGGATACCGGCGGTGAAACGCTCGCCCGCGCCATGACCGTCATCGAGACGGCAAAGATGAACGGCCTCGATCCGCAGGCCTACCTCGCAGATGTCTTGGACCGTATCCACGATCACATGGTCAACCGGCTGGCCGAATTGCTCCCTTGGAACTGGAAGCCGGCAGATCAGAAACGCAGCGAGGCTGCGTGATGGCAGCGACGACCTACGTCTGCTCCATCGCCCATGTCGCCAGCCTGCTGGGCGAGGATCCTGGACTTCTCGAGGCCATCGTCAGCAACGACGACAACCTCTCCTACGGCAACATCGTCAGCGTCCACATCGGACGGGACGACTACATTACGGCGCTGACCGACGAGGGCATCGACGAATTGCGCGACATGCTGGCATCAGCACGAGTGTCCGTTGAGGCATGGCACAGCTTCCTCGAAGACTTCGTCGCTGAGCCCGACATCATCGCCCGCGTCAACAATCAACCGCTGCGGTAAAAATCGGGCGCTTACGGTGGTTGTCGTAGTGAAAGTGCTTAACGGTGGCCTCCTTGATCGTACGGTTCATGCGCTCAATCTGGCCGTTGGTCCAAGGATGGTTGGGCTTGTCCGGCGTGTTCGATCTCATTGGCCGCGCAGATCATGTCGAAGCGCATCTGCCGGGAATAGGCAGTATTCCGTTTCTTGGCCTAGTCGGCGAACTGGATCCCGATATCAGTCAAGATCGTGTGGATCCGGTAAGGAACCACCTCCAGAAGGTGTTCGAGGGGCACCGTAAAGTTAATGCGGCTGGCCGCGTAAAATGCGACATGGCGGCATGACCGACGCCCGTCTCTATCGCCGCCACCGTTTCCCGCCCGAAGTGATTGCTTACGTTGTCTGGCTGTATTTCCGGTTTCCGCTGAGCCCTCGGATGGTTGAGGATCTTCTTGCCGAGCGCGACATCATCCTATCGCATCAGACAGTGCGGGCCTGGGCCGAAAAGTTCGGAAGGGAATTCGCAAAAACAATCCGCCGCCGGTCGGCTGGCAAGCTCGGCGACAAGTGGCATCTGGACGAAGTTGTCGTCTCGATCGGGGGGACGCAAGCATTGGCTTTGGCGGGCCGTTGATCAGGAAGGGTTCGTGCTGGATGTCCTGGTCCAAGCCCGCCGCGACCGGCGGGCTGCTCTCCGCCTGATGCGCAAGCTGTTGACCCGGCAAGGCCATAGGCCGCGTGTTTTGATCACCGACAAGCTTCGCTCATACCCAGCGGCAAGGCGTGCGATCATGCCGGGGGGTTGAACATCGCTCGCACAAGGGTCTGAACAACCGGGCCGAAAACTCCCACCAGCCTATCCGAAAGCGTAAACGCATTATGAAACGCTTCAAGTCGCCTCGGCAAATGCAGCGCTTCGTCTCCATCCACGATCCGATTGCAAACCTGTTTCACCTGCCCCGCCACGAGATGACATCCGCAGAATTTCGCGAGCTCCGCACCGCCGCCATGGATGTGTGGCGCGATATCGCTAATCTCCGAGCCGCGTGAACATCGCAGCCAGCCCCAGCTTCGGGCAAGGCCGGTTAACTTTACAGTGCCTGACCGCGAGTTGTCCGACCTACCGCCGGGGCTGCGATGGCGCGAATGGATCCGCCGGATCGAGGCGGTCCTCTTTGCCTCTGCCTCCCCTGTGCCGCGCGAAGACCTGGCGCGGGTCGTGGGGCAGGGGGGCCTCGGTCGACCTGCTGGTCGAGGACCTCGCCGCCGATCTGGCGGGGCGGGCGTTCGAGATTGCCCAGGTCGCTGGCGGCTGGATGTTCCGGACGCGAGCCGCATACGTGCCCGTGATCCGCGCGGTGGCGGATGTCAATGATCAATTGCTGGATCTGAGCGAGTTCGACGTCGCGGTGCTGGCCGCCATCGCCTACCATCAGCCGATCACCCGCGAGGGGTGTCAATGGCATCTCAAATTTCCCCAAAACGTGGAGTGCGCCCCTGCGGGTGGACCGCGAGACCATCTGATTTCCCCTAGCCGGGGCCTTCGGATAAGGAGGTTCCATGACCAAAAGAAAACACCGCCGCCATAGCATTCCATTCAAGCGCATGATCGTTGAAGCCTATTTCAACGGCACGGCGCTCAATGCTCTCAGCGTCGAACACGACATCTGCCGGCACCTGATCCGGACCTGGATCGACAAGTACGAGAACGGCGAATACGATACCGAGACCGCTCAGTCAGAGCAGATCCCCGAGTACGAGGCCCGGATCGCAGCGCTTGAGAGGCTGGTTGGCCGCCAGGCGCTCGAGATCGAGTTTTTAAAAACAGCGCGCATGCGCATGGCCTCCAAGAGCAAAGAGAACTCATCCATCGTTACAGGTCCGCCGGGCTCTCCGTCCGACGGGGATGTGAACTGATGGGTCTGCCGCGTTCCACATTCTATGCAAAACCTGTTGCAGCCGGAGAAGATCCTGCCGTTGCCGAAATCCACGATATCGTCACGACGTTCAAAGGTTACGGGTATC
Source organism: Leisingera thetidis (assembly GCF_025857195.1). Taxonomy (NCBI): domain Bacteria; kingdom Pseudomonadati; phylum Pseudomonadota; class Alphaproteobacteria; order Rhodobacterales; family Roseobacteraceae; genus Leisingera; species Leisingera thetidis. The sequence goes on from NZ_CP109789.1 coordinate 110,638, forward strand.
GCCGCGTGACGGCCGAGCTTCGCCACCGCGGCATGATTGTAAACTCCAAGAAGGTCCGGCGTATCATGCGGGAGAACGGATTGAATCCAAAGCGGAAACGACGCTATGTGTTTACGACGGACAGCAATCACGACAGCCCGATCTATCCAAACGTCGCGCGCGGCTTCGAGGTCCATGGCCCCGACCAGCTTTGGGTTGGCGACATCACCTATATCGCCTTGGAAACCGGGTTTTGTTATCTCGCTGTCATCCTGGATGTCTGGTCACGCAAGGTCGTGGGCTACGCGCTCGGCAAACGGATCGACACGCGCCTCACGGTGGCGGCCCTGAACTCCGCGATCAAGAGCCGGACCCCCCTGCCGGGCTGTGTGTTCCACTCCGACAGAGGCGTGCAATACGCGGCGAGCTCGCATCGGAAGATCCTGAAAGCTCGCGGGATGTTTGGGTCCATGAGCCGCCGTGGCAATCCATATGATAACCCATACGCCGAGAGCTTCATGAAGACACTCAAGGTCGAGGCCGTTTACGTCACAGAGTATGAAACCTTCGAAGACGTGGCCGCCGATCTGCCACGCTTCATCGAGGCAATGTACAACGAGAGGAGACTGCATTCCGCTCTGGGCTACACCAGCCCCAACCCCTATGAAGAGATACACGCCCCGGATTGGACAAAGTCAGCAGCTTACGCGGTCCACCCGCAGGGGCGCACTCCAACTTTTTGGGGAGATTACGGCTGCCACTAACAAGGGGCTCAAGGACATCTTCGGCAAGGAGATAGGAGATCAGCCGTGACCTGATCGGGCGGCTGTATGCGCGCGACCTGATCGGAACCGGGCCGCGGTCGCCACGCCGCGGTGCGCCCCATACCTTTGTGACTACGGAGCAGTTCCTTGTCGCGTTCGGGTTGGAGAGCCTTCGCGATCTTCCCGATCGGGAGCAGCTGGTGGATGCGGGGGTTGTGGGCGAAGCACCACAAGTCGATTTCGGGTAAAAACTTGCCGATCTTGTTGAACGATAAAACATTGAGACAACTTGATTTTTTCGCCCGTAGCCTCATATCTTGCCGGTCTCCGTTGCCGATGCCTGACGCAAACTCGGTCGTTCTGCTTATCGTTTCATCTGCAGTGCAACGATTCATGAGGGGTCCCAGAAATATTCATGATTTCAAGGTGATAATCGTTTCGTCCTTTTGACGAAGGCGGCTTTGGCGCTCCTAGCGCCTTAATCATTGCAAAATCCGTGAAACGAAAACTTGCGCCGAGGAAAAATGTAGGTGTATCAATATCCTAATCGTTTCACACTTGCGGGATATCGTTTCATGGCCTTGTCGGATCAAGACATTCTCGAATTTGTCGGCGAGAACCCGGGCGCTGGACGCGATGCCATCCGGAAGGGCGTTGCAAGGGATGTGAGCGAAACCACCATATGGCGTCTCTTAAAGCGCATGGTGGAGGAGGGTCGCCTCGAAGTATCCGGCAAGGGCAGGGCGACGGGATACAGGATTGCCGGGGGCGCGGTCGTCCGGGCGCATTTGTCGACGCCATATAACAGGCGAGCTCCGGTATGTTGGACACCTCCGATAACCCGCCCAACTGCCTCTGGTCGCCGGGGATATCGGCCTGATGCGTCCGCTACCGCTGCAGTTTTGGGTTGATGGTTGGGTTTTCGGTCCGCGTTGGCGTCAGGCGGGCGCACCTCGGCTGATAAGCCACCTCAATCGGCCCATGTTGTAGACCATGTTGGCCATCGTGATCGTCGCCTTGGCACGAGCCAGGCCAATGGTCCGGATGGTGAGGCCCATACGATCCTTCTGGTGCCCGAAGACGTGCTCGACCTTCGAGCGGACGACCGACTTGCGGCCGTTCGCCCGGGATGTCGGTTTCGACATGGGGCGGCCCCGGGGCTTCTTGCGGTGGATCTCGCTCACCATGCCGTTGGCTGTGAGCCAGGCTTCGTTTTCGGCGGATCGATAGGCGGTATCCGCCCAGACCTGGCGCCCGGTGTTGCCTGTCTGGATCAGACCTTCGCGCAGACGGGCACCGTCATGCTGGGATGCGTCGGTGATGATCTGTCGGCGGATGATGCCGTTCTGGCGGTCAATGGAAACGTGGCTCTTGTAGCCGAAGGTCGGGATTGCGAGGTCCACGGGCTTGCTACCGTCCGCACGCGCCTTCGCCTTGGAATACTTGACGGTCCAGCGCGCGTTCGTGTCCTTCTGCGCTGCCTTCGCGGGCTTGTCCGGCCAGATCTCCTGTGCCGTTTTGCCCGCCTTAATGGCCGCCTTCTCGCCGTCAGAGTTGCGCTGGCGCGGCGCCGCGATGAGGCTGGCATCAATGATCTGCCCGGCGCGCGGGGATGAACCCCGCCTGGTTGATGGCCCGGTCCAGCTCCTGGAACAGCGCATCAAGTGCGTCGGCCTTGATCAGCGCCTCGCGGAAATCCCATAGCGTGTTTGCATCCGGTACAGTGTCGGCGATGCCCAGCCCACAGAAGCGCATCCAGCTGAGCCGGTCCCGGACCATGCGTTCGGTCGCCTCGAGGCTCAGACCATGCAGGCTCTGCAGCACCAGCATCCTGAACTTGAGCACCACGTCCAGCGAGGGCCGACCGCCCTTCGGACTGCGTGCGCTGCCTGCCGCGCGTTTCAGGATCGGCCGAAAACGCTCGAAATCCACAGTCGCGTTCAGGGTCTCCAGCGGATCGCCCCCCGCCGAGATCTCCGCCAGCCGGTCATCGACACTCCAGAACCCTGCTTGTTTCGCCATGATCCCCTCCACCCGTCACGAGCAGTGAATCACGACAATCGCTCGTCAACCAGAGGTTTCCGGAGGCGTCCTTCTATCGACCGGAGTTTCTCGACGCATACGTACCGGGAAAGACCTGGTATCTGTCTGCACCAGACCGCGAAAGACTGTTGGAGGCTGGCCTGTTGATTTCCGCTTCTCTATTCGGCGGGTTCAAGTCAAGCGTCATCGAAGAAGGTTCCGAGGCGGTAATCTTTGTCTTCCGCGGGGGTCTCGCTTCTCTTCGGGATCGGCACACGGGCCCTCCCATGATGGGATAAGAGGAACAAAGCGGCTCAATCTGAGAAACGTCCTGGCGGCATGGGCGCCGCCGGCACTGCGGAAATCGCGAGCTCACTCCATCCACCGTCCCGCGAAGGACGTCTTGCCGCCTTGGGCGGACCTCAGATGACAGTCGTTATTCGGCCATTCAGGCAGCCGTCTTCAGGCTTTTCCTTTCCCAAGTAATGAGCGACAACCACCCTGTCCGGTGCCGACAACCATGTTGGTCGCTGCCTGGAGCCGAAGGGAGGGCGTAGCCCGACCGTAGGCTGCAGGCAGCGGCTTGGCCCTCTGAGCGTGGGGGATTTGGTGGGGTGCTGGCCGCTGCGGACCGGTAGGGTCGAGATCTCTATTTCCAAAAGGAGATCCCGCCGTGCCGGGCAAACCCGTCACCGACCAGGCTTTCAGCCAGGACCACTTCCTGACCCGGGTGAGCAGAACCTGAGCAGCCTCGTAAAGCAGTGTTCGCATTGCTGTATCGCCGCATTGTGAAATGCGGCCGACGCGCTTGCTTTCACCTGATTGATGGAGCACAGGCGTCAGCCCGAGGGCTGCCCCCACGGCTCGTGAATTCCGGAAGCGGGCCGGGATATCGATTGTGCTGACAAATGCCACGGCGGTGACAGGCCCGACACCCGGGATCGTCATAAGGCGGTTGCAAGTTTCATCCTGGCTTTGTCAGGTTGTTGACGCGCGACCATACCTATGGGTGACTTCCTGTAATCAGGCGGTCAGTTTTGCGGCATAGCCAGCCCAGAGGCCGAGCGCATCGGACCTCGCATGGCGATAGGATCTGGCGGATAGGCGGTGGCGTTTGGGGCGGAACAAGTTGGCGATCTGATCGTGGACGGATAGAAATCGCTGTGCCTGGCGCGGCGATTTGAAACGGCCCATGATCTTCTCGCGCCGCCGCGTGTGCCGATGGGACGCCTCGCTCCTGTTGTTTAACCCTTTGTGCTGACGGTGTTCTACGCCGGGCGCGATCTGTGCCTTGGCGGCGCCGTAGGATCGCAGTTTGTCCGTCACCAGAACACGGGGCTGGCCCCATCGTTTCATGAGTTTGCGTAGGAAACGGTGGGCCGCGGCCTTATTGCGCCGCGATTGGATCAGGATTTCGAGCACATCGCCTTTGGCGTCGACGGCCCGCCAAAGCCAATGGCTCCGGCCCTTGATCCGGATCACGACTTCATCGAGATGCCATTTGTCCGCCGGCGCTGAACGGTCCCGGCGGATCTTTGCGGCAAACTGATGCCCGAACCGGTTCACCCAGTCACGGATCGTCTCGTACGAAACTGCGGCACCGCGTTCCGCCAATAGATCCTCGACGTCGCGCAGGCTCAGAGAAAAACCGATGGTAGACCCAAACGGCGTATCCAATCACACTCCGCGGAAACCGGAAGCCTTTGATCCGGGGCAAATCTTCGATGTCCAGCATGGCAGCGAGAACTACCCAGCTGCTGCGGCGGCAGCAACCTGACAAAGCCGTTCGCGGCGCTGGCAGGATAACTGTGTCCAGCAAAACGCTTGCGTTCAGCCTGCGGATATATTTGCGACACAACCCGGCTGGGAAGCGATGGCGTTTGTAGCTGATAGTCGTCGCCTGCATGCGCGGTCACTACGCCAAGTTTCCAACTCTTCCAAGTGAATCGAGTTAACGTGAAATCTCCTCCACTTCAGACCGGCGGCATTTTTTCGGGGGGGATCGGATCGACATAGGGCATGCTGCCGACCGTTTCAATGAACTCCTGCCGTACCTTCTCCAGCCGTGCCGTGTTTTCAATCAGCTCGGCTGCGGCCAGCGCCATCACCGTTGCCGCATACATCATGCCCTTGTGCCCGATGCTCATGCCGCCCGATGCGACGACCCCCCAGGAATGCGGCGATGCGTTCAGGGGCCAGCAGGTGGTGCGGATCATGCAAAGCGGCGTTCTCCAGCCGACCTCAGCCACGTCGGTGGAGGCATGGTGGATTTTGCCGGTATCGACCTGATCGTATGTCTCCCAAATTAGCGGCGCATAGTTTGACGCAGGGGGCAGGTTCAGGATCCGGCGCTGGAAATCGGCGCCACCGGGCGGATAATCTGAGTTGATCTTGGCGGCGAATTCCATTTCCGCCTCATTGAAATCAATCGTACCAAGCTCCTGCATCTTCTCATATTGCAGATCGGCCAGTGCCTGATTGTTGATGAGGCAGGAAGTGCCGCTTTCCACCTCGGCCTCGAAACGGGTGCCGGTCATCAGCGCGGCACCTTTGGCGATATCGTTCAGCCGAGACACCAAATCCTCGACCTCCGCCGGGTAGAGCGATTTGGCGAGGTAAAGGACGGATGCGGTATCCGGCACGATATTCGGGGACTTGCCGCCATCGGTGATCTGGTAATGCAGGCGCACATAATCCTCGACATGTTCGCGCAGGTAGTTCGTGCCGATATTCATCAACTCCACCGCGTCGAGCGCGGAGCGTCCCAGATGCGGCGCGGTGCCTGCATGGGAAGCCCGCCCCTTAAACCGGTAGTGGATCGACCGCGCGCCCAGGAAGGTGCCCCGCACCGGGTAGTTGGACCAGCCGGGGTGGAAGTTGAACGCCGCGTCCAGATCGTCAAAGGCGCCGTCGCGGGCCATGTAAACCTTACCGAACCCCACCTCTTCCGCAGGGCAGCCGTAATAGCGGAGCGTCCCTGTTTGCCCGGTGGAAATCATCCAAGCCTTCAGCGCCGCAGCAGAGGCAAGCGCGCCCGTGCCGAGTAGGTTGTGGCCACAGCCATGACCGTTTGCGCCGTCCTCCAGCGCCTCCTTCGACTGCTGAATTTTCTGTGACAGTCCCGGCAGTGCGTCATATTCGCCGATAAATCCGATGACCGGACCGGATCCGTTGGACCAGCTGGCCACAAAAGCGGTGGGCAGTCCGCCCGCACCCCAAGTGATGTCGAACCCGTCCGCTTCCAGATCGTCAGCCTGGATCTTTGACGATTTGATCTCCTGAAAGCAAATCTCCGGGGTCGCCCAGATATCGTCAGCTACGCCGATGAACCGACTGCTGTTGTCGATCAGCCACCGGGCGATGTCATGTTGCTCGGTCATGGGGCCTCCCATCTGTTTTGGCCGGTATTCGATGTCTTGCCAGCCTGCCTCCAATGCCAGGCAAGTGCCAGCCCTGCGAGAATCAGAGCAGCAATCTGTATCTCGTGCGTTTTGAATAGGACGGCACCAGCTACCGCAAGACGGAGCCAGATTTCCCAGCGCGCCAGCTTTGCCCGCTCGAACCCTGCCAAGGCGCTGGACACCAGATAGAGCGCCAGTACGAGACGCAGCAGCAACCACACCAACGACAGGGTGTCGATCGTTCCGTCATAGCCGTCGAGATAGACTGAACCTGTCTCCGATCCCGTCCCTGGGGCAAGCTGGGCATAGTCAATCAGTAGAATCTCAGGGTAGAAAGCGAAAACAAAGGGAATGGTGAACACGACAATGCCAGCGCGGACAGCGGCGATGCCGGTGGCCATGGGCTCGGACTTCGAAATGGTTGAAGCCGCATAGGCTGCGATGGCCACTGGCGGGGTAATGGCCGAGGCGACAGCGAAGTAGAACACAAATAGATGCGCCGTGAACACCGAGGTCCCAAGCGCCACCAGCAGCGGACCGACCAGCAAGATAACGTTCACATAGGCGGGCAATGTGGGCATCCCCATACCCAGGAGGATGGTCACGCACATCGCTACCACAAGAACCAACATTAGATATGCCGACCCCCCCATATGGACTTCCAGACCGAACACTTGGAACACATCTGCGGTTTTCAGCCAGTTCAGCACGTCGATTGTCAAAAGCCCTGTGAAGTTGGTGAAGTTGTTGCAGATGTCGATCACCGTGACTGCGATCAGCAACAGATACATGCGTGCGGCCAGAATCCCCGCCTGCGACAGCGCGTCCAGCAATTTGGCCGGGACGGCCCGGACACCGGGGTCAAGGAACAACAAGCCGAACAGCACGACAACCGCCCAAAATCCTGTGCTGTCTGGGTCTCCGGCTCCGTTGCGGATCAGTTCGAGAATCCAAGGCATCGGCGCGCCAGAAGCTGCATCATAGCCGATCAAACGAGCCAGAAACCCAGTGGAGACCTCGTCCTTGCCGGTCAGTAGCAGGAACAGGATGATCAGGATCGGCACAAAGATCATCACGAGGTTAAGCAAGTCCTGCCGGTTGATTTTCTGATCCTCGGTGAGCTCTCCAATGGCCTCAATCCCGGATTTGCGGGCCTGGAACATCACGGTCAGAAACATGGACAGGAAATAGGCAACAGCGGGTAGGAATGCTGCCACGATCACTTCGGAATAGGGAACGCCTGACAGCGAGGCCAGAACAAAGGCCGCGACCCCCATGACCGGTGGCATGATCTGGCCGCCGGTTGACGCTGCGGCTTCGACCCCGCCAGCAAACCGGCCAGAGTAACCTGCCTTCTGCATCATCGGAATGGTCAGGGTGCCTGTACCCAGCACATTGACCACTGGTCCGCCCGAAATTGTCCCGAATGCCGCCGATCCGACGATGGCCGCATGGGCACTGCCGCCGCGCAGTCGGTATGTCGCGGCCACCGCCATCCGGATCAATGACTGCCCGCCCGCCGATGCACCGAACAGAGCACCCAGGACGATGTAGGGGAAGACTGTGTTGACAATAATGTTCAGGAACTGGCCCAGAACACCGTTCGATTCAAGTATGATCGCATTGCGCGCCGCCGCGATCGCAGTGGAATAGCTGCGTTCTTCCTCAATGGCTGATCCGATGGCGGTGGTCAGGTATGGATTGTCCGAAAGGCCGAAATACCAGATCAGCGAGGTGATCACCGTATAAGCAAGGGCCAGCAGCGCCACGACCACGATGGGGAAACCCCACATCTTGATGATGAACAGGAAAAAAACCGCGGTGCAAACTAGGAAAAACGGTAGAATCCAGTTGCCCAGTGTGGTCACGCATTCCGGCATGTCTGCGACGGGGTCGGTGCCGAACAACTCCCGGTACTCCTCGGCGCGCGCCAGGTTTTCCGCCATCAACCGCGCCCGTTCACCGTTCAACTGGTCGATCAGGCAGATATCGGGATGCTCGATCCAATATACGAGACAGAGCGCCACGGTGGTGACAAACATCAGCGTATCAAGGAAGACCCCCAAATAGAATTTCGGACGCGACTCAAGGCGCCAGGAGCTCGAAAAAGAGCTAACGGTCAGCGCAATAATCATCATCAGGAAAAAGACCATCGGAAAGAACACCGACGGATCGAATTTGCTGATTTGCTGAATGTCGGCGAAGCCCGGAATGGACCGGACAAGGTCAAGCAGGCCGGGAATATTCGGCAAGTTGTTGACCATCACCAACAGAACCAGAACCAGGCCGAGCCAAACCGTAATCCGTCTCTCGTTAAACTGCCCGCCTTCATCAAGAACCGTCATGGCACGCCTTTCTGCATCAGGGTAGAGCCTTTGCCAAGGTCTCCACAATGGACTGTCTTAAACAGCGACGGTGCCGCCGGTACTAAACAAAGAGGGTGCATACTGGGACGCACACCGCCTTTTTTTTGTAGCTCAGTTGTTCATAACCGGCCGATCACGGCTTGGCGCAATCCGGCACGTCGAAACCGGCTTCTTCCCAGGCCATGAGCGCACCGGGGTGCAGTTTGATTCCGGCATTGCAAATGCCCATGGTTTCGTTGTCGATTTTGCCATAGCGGTTGCCCGGCGCCCACGGCGTTTTGGCCAGCAGTTCGGAATTGGTTTCGATAAAGGCCGCCGTTAGCGCCTTTGCCAGATCGTTGGGCATGTCCTTGTGGACGGTGTCGCCACCGGTTGCCGCAACAGCCCGGAACATATTGTCTTCCGAGATGACACTCACATCATCGCCATAACCCATCTCCGAGATCGCCATGATCATCGGAGATTGACCGGGGCCCTTTGCCCATTTTTGGAACGCTTCACTTTCGAACGTGGCCACGGGCACCGAGACGATGTTCATGCGGCCTGCAGAAGAATAAAGCGGCATGAATTCGGCCGGGAAGGTCGCGTTGCGAACGGCCGCATCGACACTGCCATCCATGAACAGCGAATCCGCCTGCCCCCAAGCAACCTGCTTGCCATTATAGTTTTCGCCATCCTTCAACCCGGTCGTCAACTGGATCATGGTGCGCGCCATAGTCAACGCGCCACCACGGGGCGGGCCGTTGAACACGTTGCGACCTTCCAGCTTGTCCCAGCTGTCGATCCCGGTGCTTTCGTAAGCAAATAGCTGGAACGAGCTGAAGTGGTATGGGTAGAGCAGTCGCAGGTTGGCGGCCAGTGCAGCGCCCTTTTCCTTGCCCAGCTTGCCGTAAGGCCCAAGGCCCCGCGACAAGAGCGCATAGAGAACCAGCGGCGTGCTCACGATGTCGGTCTGGCCCTCGGCGACCTGCTGAATCGATTTGGTCAACGTCTTACCGGTCTGAACCTGGATAGTGGCAATGCCGCGTTCAGCTGCGACCTCGGCCATATGGCTTGCCACCAGACCGCCAGCGCCCGTCGGAGTCGAGGTTTCCAGGGACAGCGTGATAGATTGTGCGCCAACCTGCGCCGGGACAAGCCCTGCCGCCAACACGCAGGCCATCAGAGTGGCTTTGAACTTTGATTGCATTGGCTTTCTCCCTTTGGATTTGTTGTATCGCAGATTCTGCCGGTTAAGGTTTCACACATGGATCGTCAGCAGATCCTTTGCGATCTGCACCGGCCCGCCATAGGCCTCGCGAATGTTTTCCACGACCTTGTCTAGCTGGTCCGGCCCCATGACCTCTACCGGCATATGTTTGGATGCCAGATTTCGCACTATCGGATTGGTGCTGTCCCAATGGCCGATATGCGTTGGGACCAAGAATTTGACCCCGGCATCCCGGGCGATCCGGCCCAATTCGCGTGGGCTGGTATGGGAAAAGGTGCCGATGCCGTTCTTGGAACGGAATTCGATGGCGGCTTCGTGGAACGTCGCCTCGTGGATCAACACATCGGCATCTTTGGCAAAATCCACCATTTCCGGTAACGCGGTCGTGTCGCTGCTGAACACCAAGGTCTTGCCTTCGCTTTCCAGCTTCAACCCATAGCATTCGCAAGTCTCGGGCGGAATGTGGTCTACCGGCATCGCGGTGACCTTCAGCCGGTCGTCCACAAAGATCACGCCGGGTTTGATCGTGTGGACATCCGGGCGCAGCACTTCCAGATTGCCCTGTCGCTGCGGGTATTTCGCCCGCGCTTTGATATCGGTGTCAAATGCGCCATCTTCGAACAGGTGTGCAACCGACTCCGACGTCCCCGGGGGGCCGTAGATCGGGATCGCTCCTTGACGATCAGCCATCCAGGACCCGATCACAAAAACCGGTAGGTCCGCCGTATGGTCGAAATGCAGATGGGTCAGAAAGATGGCCTCGACGGACAGCGGGTGGATGGCGCTCTCGATCATCTTCCGGGTCGCACCCGTCCCCATGTCCAGCAGGTAGGTCTTTTCCCGGATCTGAACGGCAATCGACGTATGCCCCCGATCCGGATCAAGTAGCGCTGCGCCGCTGCCAAGTATCGTAATTTTCAAAGCTCACCCCTAAATGTGCATATACACATTGTTTACTCATTAAATTTACGCTACACTTGTTGGAGATTCTATGCAACCCCGGGGGCGGCGTGACGACTTGGAAGCAATATCTGGAGGATCCAGAACAGTTCGAAGGCGCATTCCGCCTGTTCGATTTTCCAATGCACTACTTTGCAGCCATCCAGAAACGTAATCAGGTCAATCTCGGGCGCAAACTAGAAATGATCGGGCTGACACCGCTGGACTGGCGCATCCTCGCCGCACTGCGGGAAAACGGCTCCATGGCAATCAATGATCTTGCAGAAATAACCGTGTTCGACCGCTTCAAGGTCAGCCGGGGGGCCAATGATCTGATCAAACAGGGGCTTGTAGTGCCAGATCCAAGCGCCCGCGATGGCCGTAAACGGCGCTTGATCCTGTCCGAGAGCGGGCAGAAGAAATATAAAGAGGCATTTACCCTTGTCGCTCAAGTCTATCTGGCGAATTTCGAGGGGCTTTCAGACGATGAGTTTGAACAATTGATGCGACTTGTCAGGCGGATCAGAGACAATGTCTTCACGTTGAGAAATACTAGGATCACGCAAATCCGCCGGTCGGATGACCCACTCCCAGCAGAGTTGCCATTTCCAGTGTGGTCCCCGTGCACACCAGCCCCGTTCAATCCGGTCATGTCCGCGCACGTTCTCTAATCGCCTTGGTCAAGTGCTGATCTCCATTCGCGTCATCCTGCGTGCCGGGCTCTGAGGTTCTCTCCACGGTCGCCGCGTGGGGCCGCATGTTTGCGTTCAGGGTCGGGTGGTCGAAGTGGTGTGCGCGGTCGTTGCCGCATTGTACGGAGCGATCTCACCCTCGCCGCGCGTCCCGGCTGGTCGCATTCGGTCGCGCTGAGTAACAGCGTCAGGTTTTTTCTGTCAGGCCATCGGCACCTCTGCGCATTCCGACGTATTCGGCCACTGAATCCGATTTTATCCGGCCACCTGTACCGAAGTATTCGGCCACCTTTGACGCGTTGCCGTGAGGCATAGGTTTCGGGGTATCAGGTCTGAGGTGTTACGTCATCCTTTTCGGCGATGGTTTTGCGCATGGACTGCCCCTCAAGTTGGAGGCGGTAGGCATTGTGGACGATGCGGTCGAGGATGGCGTCGGCGAAGGTGGGTTCTCCGATAAGGTCGTGCCAGGCGGAGACGGGCAGCTGGCTGGTGACCATGGTGGAGCCGCGCTCGTATCGCTCTTCGATGATCTCCATCAGATCGCGGCGCTGCGGTGCGGTCAGCCGGTCCGGCCCCCAGTCATCGAGGATCAGCAACTGGGTTTTCGTGAGACTGCGGAACAGACGGGGGAAGCGGCCATCGCCATGGGCCATTTCGAGCTCCTCGAAGAGGCGCGGCATGCGCTTGTAGAGCACAGTGGTGCCATCGCGGCAGGCGGCCTGCGCCAGAGCGCAGCCCAGCCAAGTCTTGCCGACCCCGCACGGGCCGGTGATGATCAGGCTGCGCTTGTCGGCGATCCACTTGCCCGTGAGCAGGCTCTGGAACAGCGCTTTGTCGAGGCCGCGGCGGGCGCGGTAATCGACATCTTCCGGGCAGGCGCCCACATGGCGCAACCTGGCCGCGCGCATGCGCGCGTCAAAGCGCTTGGTCTCCCGGCTGGCAGCTTCGCGGTCGGCAAGCAGGCCCAGCCATTCGGCGTGGGTCAGACCGGCGGCGCCGTCCTGCGCCTGCAATTCGGCAAAGGCTTCCGCCATGCCATCAAGGCGCAGGGCTTTCAGGCGGTCGAGGGTTGGATGGGTCAGCATGAGTATCCTTTCAATGGAAATAGTCGGCGCCACGGATGTTGGGATGGGTGATTGCAGGCTCCTCCGCGGCGCGGGTGCGGGGCTTGCGCTCCAGCCCGTTCTTCAGGATCGAATGGACCGATGAATATGAACGGGCGTTGATCTCGAGCGCCCGCTTGCAGGCGGCGTCGAGGCGGTCCCGGCCGAACTTGTCGGCCAGCCGGATCACGCCCAGGCAGGTGCGGTAGCCCTGTTCCGGGTGCTTGCGCCCGCGCATCACCACCTCGGCGAAGATCGCCGCATTCGGGCCCACCTGGGCGGCCTGGGCATGGATGCGCTGCGGCGTCCAATCTTCGCGGAACCGGTGATGGGCGGGCATATGATCCCGCTGGGTGGAGTGCTGTCCGTTGCCGGAGGTGCGGACATGCGAAGCCACGCGTTGTCCGCCGTGGAAGGCCTCGACGGTGCGGGCGGTGATGCGGGCCCACAGCTCTTTCTTCACCAGCTGGTGCGGCACGGAATAGTAATGCCGGCCGATTGCGATGTGGTAATCGATCCCCGCGCGGCACTTCTTCCATTCGGCATAGACGTAGGGCTCCGCCGGCAGCGGCTTCAGGGCGGGCCTGTCCAGCTGATCGAACAGCTGCCGGCGGCTGGCGCCAAGGTGGCGGGAGGCCTTGCTGTTGAGCCTGTCCAGCAACGGGCGGATGGCGGCGTTTACTTCCTCGAGGCTGAAGAATTGCCGGTTGCGCTGCCTCGCGGGCACCACGGCAGTATCGTAATGCGCGGCCAGATCCGCGTAGGTGCGGTTGAGCTCGGGATCGTAGAAACAGGCCTTGGTGACGCCGGGCCCGAAGATTATCGGGTACAACTTGAGCGGTCACGCCGCCAATAAAGGAAAAGGCCCGCACGTGGCTGGAGATCCAATCCGGCAGCGTCTGGGTCCAGGTCGCCTCGGCGAAGGTGAAGTTGGAAGCACCGAGGGTGGCGACAAACAGCTGCGCCGCGCGCACCTCGCCGGTCTTGGGGTCGATCACGTCAATTGTGGCACCGGCATAGTCAACGAACAGCCGCTCTCCTGCGGGATGGCGCTGGCGCATCACCGTCGACAGCTTACCTTCCCAGCAGGAATAGAGGTCACAGAAACGGCTGTACCCGTAGCCATCAGGATGGGCCGCGCGGTACTCTTCCCACAGCAAGCGAAGCGTCACGCCTTTGCGCCGCAATTCCCGGTGGACGTATGCCCAGTCTGGCTGAAAGGCGCGCCGCGCCGCCTCCCGGGCAGTGCGCGGATAGAGGAGCCGTTCAAGCTCGCTGTCCGACATCTCCGCTGGCAGCGGCCAGCTTAAGCCTGCCTCATGGGCGCGATCCAGATACCCTTGCAGCGTGGTGCGGCCGATCGCCAAGCTCGACGCCATCTGGCGGGTCGACAGGCCCTCGGCTGAAAGTCGCAGTACGTCTCGTATCTTCCGCATCGGCAATCTCTTCATCGGGCTTCCTTCGGTCGGGGAAAACCGAAAGGTAGCGAGTTGAAAGATGCCTCGCAGCAGGGCGTCAGAAGGGTGGCCGGATGTTCCGGAATCAGTGGCCGGATAAAATCGGAATCTGGAGGGTTCTGTGAGGTCCGCGGGCAGAACGCCGATGCCGCCGCACAGGTGTCGGGCGGACCTCATTGAAGCCGGATTGAACAAACTCTCGGGCCGGTTTTGCGCTATGGGGATTGCGGCACTGGCATTGGCCTGGCGTTATAACCAAGGGGGCGTACGTGCGGATGAATGGTGCCGAACAGTCGGCTGATGGCGCCATGGCTGGTCGCGAGGGACCGCTGAACCGGTCCGGTTTGCGGGCCGGTGGTCTCCCGGAGCGACCAGGACCGGCGTAATCGGGGCCTTGGCCCGCATACCATCTTGCCGGCCCTCGTGCGGATCGGCTGCGGATCGCGTGGCGGTGGTTTGCCCCGAGTGCTCATGAGCTGTCATTCCAGAACGGTCCGGTGGGTGGTGCCTGACCATGATACCAGACGGCGAGTGTGACCATCGGCCGGCCGCAGCAGGGGCAAGGACGCGAAACAGGTTCGGGGCTTGTTGCGGGTCGAACGCGGTCGGCTGCCTCCGGTGTACCGGCAGCCAGCAGCGCCCGGCAGGTTGTGAGACGGGCAGCGCGCTGTCCGTTTGCGAGAAAGCCGTAATGACGGATGCGATGAACGCCGTCCGGCAGGGTATGCAGGAGGAAACGCCGGATGAACTCACCGGCGTCGAGGGTCATCCTTCTGGGTCTGCGGCCACGACGATAGTCGCGCCAGCGGAAGGTCACCCTGTCGTCCTCCATGCTGATCAGGCGGGAGTTGGCGATGGCAACGCGATGCGTATAGCGGCTGAGATAGGCCAGCACCTGCCCTGGTCCGCCAAAGGGTGGTTTGGCATAAACGACCCAGTCGCGGCGGCTTACCGAAGTCAGCATCCGGGCAAAGGCTGGCGGGTCGGCCAATTCTTCAATCTCGCCGAAGAACTGCAACTGCCCGACCTCGAAGGCGGCGCGCAATGCTTCCAGAAACAGCCGTCTGAACAGGCGCGACAACACCCGGACCGGCAGAAAGAAATTGGGACGGCAGGCAACCCAGCGGCTGCCGTCCGGCGATGGGCCCCCGCCCGGTACGATGCAATGGAGATGGGGATGGTAGTTGAGGGTCTGGCCCCAGCTGTGCAGTACCGCGATGAGACCGATCCCGGCGCCGAGATGTCTGGGGTCGGCAGCGATGATGCGCAGGGTCTCGGCCGCCGCCCGGAACAGAATACCGTAGACACGCTTTTTGTTCTGGAAGGCAATGGCTGCAATCTCTTCGGGCAGCGTGAAGACCACATGGAAATAGGGCACCGGCAACAAATCACCTGCCCGGGCCTCCAGCCAGTCACGCGCCGCCGCCCCCTGGCACTTGGGGCAGTGCCGGTTGCGGCAGGAATTATAGGCGACACGCACCGTGCGGCAGGTCCGGCAACCCTCGACATGGCCGCCAAGCGCAGCTGTCCTGCACAGTTCGATCGCGCTCATTACCCGGCGTTCGACACGGCCCAGATGTCCGTCATGGGCCTGCCGCCACGCCTCGCCATAGCGACGGAAAATATCCGCCACCTCCACGGCCGGGCGCATGGCGCGCGCCTCAGCCGGGTGGCACCACCTCCAGGCTCAGGCGATCAAACGGGCTTTGCGTCTTCGCGATCGTCGTTGTGGCAACCTGCGTGTAGCGCGCAGTGGTCGACAGGTTCGCGTGTCCGAGCAGCACCTGGATCACCCGGATGTCGACACCGTTCTCCAGCATATGGGTGGCGAAGCTGTGTCGCAGCGTGTGCACGCTGACCTTCTTGGTCAGTCCCGCTGCTTTGGTCGCGGACCGGCAGGCGGAATGCAGCACCTGCACATCAATCGGTTTGTCGCCACGGCCGGGAAACAGCCAGTCATTCGGATGCGCCAGGCGCCAGTAAGTCCGCAAGATGCCGAGAAGCTGCGGCGAGAGCATGACGGTCCGGTCCTTGGCGCCTTTGCCATGACGGACCTGGATCAGCATGCGATCGCTGTCGATATCCGTGACCTTCAAACTGACTACCTCGGAGGCACGCAGGCCCGCGGCATAGGCCGTTGTCAGTGCCGCGCGTGCCTTCAGCGACGGCACCGCCTCAAGAAAACGCACGACCTCGTCGGCACTCAAGATCGTTGGCAATTTGCGTGGCGTGCGCGCATAGGCGATCCGTTCGGGAATCTCTGCCCGGTTCAGCGTCACGCCGTAGAAGAAGCGCAAGGCACAGACCGTCTGGTTCAAAGCTGGCCAGGAAATACCCTGCGATACAAGGTAGACCTGAAAGGCGCGGACATCCTCCAGCCCCAGTCGATCCGGCGAACAGTCGAAATACCGACTGAACTTTGCAACGGCATGAAGATAGGATCGTTGCGTGGCCGGCGACAGGTTGCGAAGCGTCATGTCGTCGATCATACGGCGGCGCAGCGGGCTTACCGCTGATGTGGCATCAGCCATGGGATGGTCTCCTGATAAAGGTTGGTCTCAGCAACCAAACCTTCCCATCAGGAGGCCATTCCCACCAATAGCTACACCCCTCCCGCGTCAGCGGGTTCGTTCAATCAGTGGCCGGATGTTTTTGGAATAGGTGGCCGGATCACACTGGAATACACAGGCACCTCCATGAAGGGGGTGTTTGTGCGCCACACCGCGTGAAGGATGACCGCCAGTTTTCGGGCCAGCGCAACTTTTGCCTTTCGCGGCCCAGTGCGTTCTGCGATCGCCTTCGCCCAGGTTCGCAGGCGTGGCCCGCCGAGGCTTCGGCAGAAGATCGCGTTCGCCGTCTCGTACAGGCATTTCCGGGTGAACCCGTCGCCCCGTTTCGAGACCCGCCCGTTCCGGCTGATCTTGCCGGATTCGTAGCGCCGTGGGGTCAGCCCGAGCCAGGCGCCAGCACTGGACAACCGTCGGAAACGGGAGGCATCGTCGAACGCGGAGACCACCGCCGGTGGGGTGATCGCCCCGACACCCGGAGCCGTCATCGGCAGGCGCACCGTTTCATGACGTTTGGCAATCGCCCGGATCCGGCAGTCGAGCCTGGCAATCTGTGCCAGCACATCGCGCCGGGCCTGCATGAGCGCTTCGAAGATCGGCAGTAGCTCGGGAGCGACTGCCAACTCGCCTTCGATGATTTCCTTGGCACGGCGCCTGAACCCGCCAACCCGCTTGCCGAACATGATGCCGAAGGGCATTGCCAAGTTACCGGACTTGGATTGCAATTTGGGGTAGTCCGCGCATTCAGGCCGATAGTTCGGTTGCATATCCGCCCCACAGGTCGAATGCATCATCTCTGGCGTGGCGGTAGGAAAGAGCGGAAAGGCGATAGCGGCGGGGACGGAAGATCGTGCTGATCTGGTCGTGGGCAGCGAGAAACCTTTGCGCCTGGCGTGGAGACTTGAACCGGCCCATGATCTTTTCCCGCTTCCGCGTTGGCCGATGTGCCCCTTCGATCCGATTGTTGAGGCCCTTGTGCGCTCGATGGCCGGCCCCAGACGCGAGGGCCTGGATTGGCTTGGTATAACTGCGCAGTTTGCCGGTGATCACCACGCGCGGTTTGCCATAGGCGGTGACCAGACCGGCGAAATGACGCTTTGCGGCTTTGGCGTTGCGGCGGGGCTGACTTAGAATGTCGAGACCGTCTCCGTCGGCATCGATGGCCCGCCACAGTCAATGTTTCACTCCGTTGATCGGCCCAACGACCTCGTCCATATGCCATTTGCCGGCTGGCCTGGGCCGATCGCGCCGGATACAAGCCGCAAACTGGGAACCGAACCGGTTCACCCAGAGACGGATGGCCCCGCGACTGACGATGACGCCACGCTCTGCCAGCAAATCTTCGACATCCGCCGTGCTAAGGGCAAACCGATGATACGCCCACACTGCGTAGGCGACGACTTCACGGGGAAAACGAAAGCCCTTCAGGCGTGGCATCGAGGTGGGTATCGTCATGGCACCTCGCTATCCGAGAAGCGGAATGCGATCAACTTGGCAGTGCCGCTTGGCTTGACTTACTTCTTCATCAGTCATGACCTCGCCGTGGTACGTTACCTTTGCGACCGGGTCGCTCTGATCTACCGCGGTGAATTGGTGGAAGAAGGCGACACGGATCAGATCTTCGACCACCCCGAAAGTGAATATACGAGAATGCTGATCGGCGCGATGCCTGAGGTACAGGTTCCGCAATCAGCAGGGGATCGCAAAGTTGCCGGCGTGTGATTGAGTTGGGTGAGGCTTTTGTGTTTCGGGCTGCCATTTCGACAGCATAGCCAGTCCAAAAACCAAAAGCATCGGCCCGATTGTGACGGTACGAAACTGGAGCAGTATTCGGCGCGCGGGTACGGGCGAGATAAAATTTGTTTGCCTGCGTCTCGGCCAGCCGCTGCGCCGCATCCTTCACGGCCTGAAAACCTGGCGTTTGCCCGTGCCCGTCCTAGAATACACTATCGGTCGGGTTGAGTGCGTTTGGCCGAAACTGCCGATGACTAGTTACGTTGCGCCCGCACATAGGTGCTTGCTGCATAGGCATTCAGCTTGACCGACACCGCCCTGGCCGAAGAAAACGCCCGTCTAACGGCCCGCCTCCCCGAGGTGGAGAAAACTTGGGACTCAGGTCACAGGATTTATCGGCGCAACGCCAGCTGCCACACCCCGCAGCATGCAGATCAAGTCCTGGACGGAGGTCTCAACGTCAGGTTCTCCGTACTGACGCAAATGCGCCAATGTCTCCTCAAGCAGGCTCACCTGTTGCAGCAACAGAAACGCATGATACTGGTCCGGTTGCCGGGAGATATTATCAAAAAAATCAACTTGCGCCCCGCTATCATAGAGCGGAGGAAGGACAATATCACCTTCCTCTTCCCACCCTAAGATACCGCAGGCATCTGCAAGCCTGGCAAGATCTTCCAGCGCTTGCTTGTACCGCCACGCCAAGGCCGATGCTTTCGACCTCTGGAACGGCTATGCTGCCGAAATATGCGCCTGACAGTCCGAGGTCTCGCCTTTCTCAATCACACCCAAACAACTTGGCAATCCCGGTTGAGGGGATAAGCCCCGAACAACTAGACGTCTGTGTCGGGGTGCTCCAGCAGATGCTGCAGAAAATCCGGGTACACGACCTGTAGCGGAGCTATTGTCAAATCTGGTGTTTGGGCGGTCATCAAGCGGCGGCCTGATCTTGTGTTGATGGCTTGATGCCGTTGATGAAATCGACGCCTTCGATGACGTCTGCGAGATGAGCGAAGCCGCGCAGCTTGCGCCAGCTTTTCTCAGCGCATTGGCCGAGCTTGAACATCATGTGGAGCATCCCGTCCCGGCTCAGGCATCCCTTGGTGCGTTTCGTGCGGTGGCGGATGGTGGCGAACGCGCTCTCGATGGGATTTGACGTCCTGATGCTCTGCCAGTGCTGGGCGGGGAAGTCGTAGAAGGTCAGCAGTTCGTCGCGGTCCTTGACCAGGCATTCGACCGCCTTGGGGTATTTCGCTTCGTAGGTGCCGACGAACAAGTCAAACTCCTTGCGGGCATCTTCACGGGTCTCGGCCTGCCAGATGTCGTGCAGCGCCTTCTTTGCCTTGGGCTGACTGCGCTTGGCAGATAGTTCAGAACGTTGCCCGTCTTATGCACCCAGCAGCGCTGTTGCCGGGTGGAGGGATAGACTTCCTCAAGAGCCGCCCAAAATCCCATGGCCCCGTCGCCGACCGCCAGTTTCGGAGCGTTGAGGCCGCGGCTTTTGAGCCCCAGCAGGACCTCGCGCCAGCTTTGGGTGCTTTCCGCACGCCGTCCTCGATGGCCAGGAAATGCTTCTCGCCGCGCGCATTGACGCCGATCACGACCAGGGCGCAGAGCCGGTCATCTGTGCCGCGCAAGCCGCTGTAGATCCCGTCGGCCCAGACATAGACCCATTCATCACGGCCAAGATCGGCCTTGCGCCAGGCGTCGTACTCCTCCGCCCATTGCGCCTTCAGCCGCGCCACTGTCTTGGCCGAGAAGCCGGTCGCGTCCGGGCCCAGGAGCGCCTTGAGTGCTGCGCCCATCTCGCCCGTAGAGATGCCCTTGAGGTACAGCCAGGGGCAGCGCCGCCTCGATCGACTTCGCCTTGCGGACGTAAGGCGGGACCAGCGCCGAGCGGAACGCCACAGGCGCGCCCGTCTTCGAGCGCACCTTCGGGATCTGCACCGTGACCGGGCCGATCCCGGTCTGCACGGCGCGTTCGGGGTGGTGTCCGTTCCGAACAACCGCGGCCCGGCCCTCCGGGGTGCGGTGTTTCGCAAATTCGGCCAGAGGAAAGCGTCCAGCTCCGCCTCGACCGCCGTTTGCAGAAGCTCCCGCGCGCCCTTGCGCAGAAGATCCGTCAGCGGGTCCGACACGGTGTCTCGACCGGCAAATTCGATGATGGTAGCGTCATTCATGGTGGTGCGTCCTCGATGGTTGGTGGTTTGTTTGGCGACATCAAACCAACCAGATGCACCGCCAGCTTTCAAACCGCCCAAACACCAGATTCAGCCATAGCTGTTCTGTGACCTCTATTCCTGCTGGGAAGGTAAGCTGTCGCCGGTGATGCGTCAGCGCCATCCCGCAGGAGAGCGGCTGTTCGTTGACTATGCCGGTGCCACGATTGACGTGATCGACCCCAAGACCGGCGAGGTGCGCGCGGCGCAGCTGTTTGTCGCCACCCTCGGTGCTTCCAACTTCACCTTCGCCGAGGCGACCTGGACCCAGACGCTGCCGGATTGGATCTCCAGCCACGTGCGGGCCTTTTCCTTTATTGGCGGTGTGACCGCTCAAGTTGTACCCGATAATCTTCGGGCTGGCGTCACCAAGATGCCGTAATGGGGCTCGACGCGAATCGTTGCCGTTACGGCTTGTTGCGGAGGCAGGAAAGAGGTGTTGTTGCCCTTGGCACGCATAGCGTGCCGACGGGATCGTGCCGTGAGGCACGTCCCAATTCCCCGATAAGAAAGAAGGACAACGACATGCACATGTTTATAGGTCTCGACGTCTCGCTGGCAAGCACTGCGGCCTGTGTTCTCAGCGAACACGGCAAGGTCATGAAGGAAACCAAAGTCGACAGCGAACCGGAGGCGCTGATCACCTTCCTGCGCAGCCTGTCCGGCTCCATGATAACCATAGGTCTCGAAGCGGGTCCGCTGTCGCAATGGTTGCACAGGCACCTCACGCAAGACGGTTTTGAGGTCATCCTGATGGAGACACGCCAGGTGAAGGGCGCGCTGCAGGCCATGCCGATCAAGACCGATCGCCGGGACGCTGAGGGCATTGCCCGGCTTCTGCAGATGGGCTGGTTCCGCCCGGTCCACTGCAAATCGATCTCAGCCCAGGAGATGCGCGCGGTGCTGACCGCACGCAAAGCGGTGCAGAAGGCGGCCCTCGACATCGAGTTGTCGCTGCGCGGGGTTCTGCGCAATTTCGGCCTGAAGATGGGCAAGGTTGCCAAGGGGCGTTTCGAAGCCCGCGTCCGAGAGCTGGCCGCAAGCAACACGATGCTCGAGGCTGCGGCCGAACCCATGCTGCGTGCCCGGGCCGAGTTGCGCGGGGAACTCGCGCGGCTGGAGAAGCTGCTGAGGGATCTGGTGAAGGTCGACCCGATCTGTCGGCTGATGATGACCATGCCCGGCGTCGGCGCGGTTGTGGCCCTGACCGTGCGCGCGGCCTTCGATGATCCGGAGCGGTTCCGTTCCTCGAAGGACGTTGGCCCTTGGGCCGGTCTGACCCCCAGCCGTCACCAATCGGGAGAGCGGGATGTCGTTGGGGCCATTACTCGGGCGGGTGATGCTGGCCTGCGGACGGCCCTCTTCCAAGCCGCCACGGTCATGCTGCATCGTGGCGCAAAGAACTGGCTGACGGCCTGGGCGCTGCGGGTGGCGCAGCGGCGTGGCAAGAAGCGTGCAACGGTCGCCTTGGCGCGCCGGATCGGCGTGGTGCTGCACCGCATGTGGCGGGACAACACTGAGTTCCGCTTCACCCGCGACGCCGCCATGGCGTCTTCCGCGGCGTGATCGCCGAATCTTTGTAGGAGCTTTTCCGGAACGAGGAATTGGCCAAGCTTGATCGCGCTGGCTCTCCGAAGTCCCAGCCGGGACGCGGTCCCCGATGATGCCGAAAGCAGGCCAGTTGTCAGACATTCATGTCTGAGTACGCCGCCAAGATGGGCACGCGGGTATCGCTATTGAACCTAGCATGATGTAGCGGCCGTTGCGCCGACTACGGACGGAAGCGCATTCCGGCTCGGGATAACAGCTTGGAGCCAAGCCTCTCTGGCGGTTCGCTGAAACGTTCGAAAACCGAGACATCGGGTCGGTGCTGGCGCCGCTCCCCGCCTTGACATCTCCGCGACGCCAGCACTCCTATTCCGCGATAGGTCATGCGTATCGCGCTGTTTCCACGTGCCAAATTCGACCTTGACATAAGGCGCCCCATTACGGAAGGCCTGTTTCTACAATCCCGAGCTCAACCGCACCTACGCGGATCTGGCCGCGCATTATGACACCGCCGTAGTGCCCGCGCGGCCGCGCAAGCCCAAGGACAAAGCCAAGGTCGAGAGCGCTGTCCTGCTGGTCGAACGCTGGATCCTGGCGCGGCTGCGCAACCGGCAATTCTTCAGCCTTGAGGAGGTGAACGCCGCCATCCGACCGTTGCTGGATCGGCTCAACGACAAGGTCTCCCGCCACCTTGGCGCCAGCCGCCGGCAGCTGTTCGAACAGCTGGACAGGCCCGCCCTGAAGCCGCTGCCGGCGGAGCCCTACGTCTATGCCGAATGGAAGAAGTGCCGCGCGGGGATCGATTACCACATCGCAATCGGCCGGCATTACTATTCCGTGCCGCACCAGCTGGTGAAGAAAGAGCTGTGGGCCCGCATCACCGCCCGCACCGTCGAGGCTTTCCACGGCGGACAACGCGTGGCTTCGCATGTCCGCACCTCCGGCAACGGACAGCACTCCACCCAGCGGGATCATATGCCCGCCCATCACCGGTTCCGCGAAGATTGGACGCCGCAGCGCATCCATGCCCGGGCCGCCCGGGTGGGCCCGAATGCGGCGATCTTCGCCGAGGTGGTGATGCGCGGGCGCAAGCACCCGGAACAGGGCTACCGCACCTGCCTGGGCGTGATCCGGCTGGCCGACAAGTTCGGCCGGGACCGCCTCGACGCCGCCTGCAAGCGGGCGCTCGAGATCAACGCCCGTTCCTATTCATCGGTCCATTCGATCCTGAAGAACGGGCTGGAGCGCAAGCCCCGCACCCGCGCCGCGGAGGAGCCTGCAATCACCCACCCCAACATCCGTGGCGCCGACTATTTCCATTGAAAGGATACTCATGCTGACCCATCCAACCCTCGACCGCCTGAAAGCCCTGCGCCTTGATGGCATGGCGGAAGCCTTTGCCGAATTGCAGGCGCAGGACGGCGCCGCCGGTCTGACCCACGCCGAATGGCTGGGCCTGCTTGCCGACCGCGAAGCTGCCAGCCGGGAGACCAAGCGCTTGACGCGCGCATGCGCGCGGCCGGTTGCGCCATGTGGGCGCCTGCCCGGAAGATGTCGATTATCGCGCCCGCCGCGGCCTCGACAAAGCGCTGTTCCAGAGCCTGCTCACGGGCAAGTGGATCGCCGACAAGCGCAGCCTGATCATCACCGGCCCGTGCGGGGTCGGCAAGACTTGGCTGGGCTGCGCTCTGGCGCAGGCCGCCTGCCGCGATGGCACCACTGTGCTCTACAAGCGCATGCCGCGCCTCTTCGAGGAACTCGAAATGGCCCATGGCGATGGCCGCTTCCCCGTCTGTTCCGCAGTCTCACGAAAACCCAGTTGCTGATCCTCGATGACTGGGGGCCGGACCGGCTGACCGCACCGCAGCGCCGCGATCTCATGGAGATCATCGAAGAGCGATACGAGCGCGGCTCCACCATGATCACCAGCCAGCTGCCCGTCTCCGCCTGGCATGACCTTATCGGAGAACCCACCTTCGCCGACGCCATCCTTGACCGCATCGTTCACAATGCCTACCGCCTCCAACTTGAGGGGCAGTCCATGCGCAAAACCATCTCCGAAAAGGATGACGTAACACCTCAGACCTGATACCCCGAAACCTATGCCTCACGGCAACGCGTCAAAGGTGGCCGAATACTTCGGTACAGGTGGCCGGATAAAATCGGATTCAGTGGCCGAATACGTCGGAATGCGCACACGTCTATCGTCGCGGAGCTATCTCGTGCTTTGACGCCTCCAAGCTAACACGGCCCCCGCAATATCCGACTTCGGCATCTCACCCCCCCAATGGTCCCAGAATTCTATAGTTGCGCTATTCGGTTTGTTTCGCGGCTCTCCAACTCGAACCCTGGTTGGCAAAAGGCTTGCATCACCGACGACCAATGCTTCACCGACATCAAGAACGGGCAGCAGATCACCAAATCCGCCTAGGCTATCTGGCAAGAGCCTTCGGATAACGTTCTGGTCATCGCCATTCGTCAAACGCATGGCGACCACGTTGTTGCACTGACTCAGGACAGTCTTGTTTACTTCGGACGGACGTTGACTAATGACCACAAGGCCTACGCCGTATTTCCGACCTTCTTTGGCGATGCGTTCAAAAATGCCAACAGAGATGTCATCTACCCCTTCGCGACCCGCTCTCTCTGGAATGTACAAGTGCGCTTCGTCGCAGAACAAAGCTATTGGATGACGCCGTTCCACTGGTGTCCATTGGGTGATATTGAAAACCAGCTTTGCAAGCAGGCTGACCATCAAGGGCAGGATGTCGGATGGAACCTCTGAGAAATCAATGATCTTGATGCCACCTCGACCACTTTGTTGCGCCCCGCTGCTGGCTGTCAGCGCGTGGGCCAGTCTTGATAGCCAATCCATTTCCATACATTCAGCGTGTGGCTGA
The DNA here is from genome assembly GCF_025857195.1 of Leisingera thetidis. Lineage (NCBI taxonomy): Bacteria > Pseudomonadati > Pseudomonadota > Alphaproteobacteria > Rhodobacterales > Roseobacteraceae > Leisingera > Leisingera thetidis. Next base: position 135,536 of record NZ_CP109789.1, read on the forward strand.
AATAGGAAACCAAGGCGGCGGTCGAGATGCTTAGCCTCAAAGCGGGCGATAAGGCGGCTCAGCTTGCCATTGAAGTCCCCAGCTTTGTCCGAGCCTGCTCGCGCGCCGGGAACTCTCTCAGTATCAAGGTGCTTAAGGCGGTCGAGGATTTTGTCCAACGGGAATGGCACGGGGCTGTCGACGGTGAAATTGGCCAGAACGTCCGCGTGATCGCCGTCGGTGAGATACTTTCGTTTTGCCTCTGTAATTGTATTTGCCATAACCATAGCTTGGTTGGGCGCATTCTGATCTGATCGATCTACAAAGAGAGAAACCATGGCTTCATATCCGAGCAGCCAATAGGGCAGGTAGAGGACCCCATGATCAAGACCGTGATTTTGCCCAAGGTCGCCTGGACCGGCTACTCGCAAGTGGCGAAACTCCTCGCCATCCAATGTTTTGTACTCACCGTGGATATCAAACAAGATGGCATTGGCCTGCGCCAAAGCTGCGACTTGGTCTAAAACCCGTGCTGTGGTGTAGGACTTGCCTGAACCTGTGCTTCCCACAATCACGGCGTGTCGCTGGAACAGCCTGTTTCCATTGAGAAACGCGGTAGCTTTGTCATCGAGGGTGTACTTGCCAAGCTCTAGTTGCGGTCCGTCGCCAGTAACATTTGAAATCACCTGCATGAAGTTAGTCAGGCGCTCACCCTCTAGTGCGAAGCAGTTTGCATCGATTTCGGGAACCGTTTCGAGAGTTCTTCTGAAGACGTTTTCATCCAGCCCCAACTTGTCGATAAGAGTGCCGATAAGTGAGACGCGAACCAGATTGTTCTCGGGCAACTCTGCTATTTCATCTGCATCGGGCTGCGGGTCTTCAGGCGAAGTATTTGGCGCTTTTCGAGTGATGCGGGAAACTACGCCCACCAAGTGCTGACCTGCTTTGCTGCTTTGGAGGGCGACAAGCCGATTGACCTGCACGCGCTTCAATCTTTCAAGTTCATCAACGCGAACCACGACGACCGCGGTATCGACTGCAATGATCTTTCCAAGTGCTTCGGCATCCTCGTAATCAAAAATCGGCATCTCGATCCTCACATAACCATTTTGTTGAAACTATCGAATGACCAAAGGTCGGGCTTTTCAATGTGTACGCCGTCTGGATGTTCCGGCAAAAATGCCCTTGTCCCGTCACCATCCCTCTCTAGCGCCAAATAGGCTTTGCCCGCATTTTCTGCCAAGAAGTTTTTGGCCTCCTCGGTGAGCGTGCGAGCCAAGATCACGATGGGTACGTTTTGCTGCCTGCACCTGTCGACAATCTTCGGCTGAATGTGCCGATCTCGAAAACCGTAGCCCACGCAGAGAAATGAAGCAGCCTGTTCCAACGCCCTGTCGGCACCTTGGATTGCCGATCGAAATGGCTCATCGTGCGTGCGCTCGTATTTGCTCACACCAGGCGTCACAATCAGCGGCTCAAAGCCTGCCGGAAGAGCGTTAAGTATTGGCAAGGAAACAACACGACCAGCGGCGTCGGCAAACCAGTCGAGAGAACCGTGAACCTTCCAGATCCTGACGGTTCTTGCCGTCTGGCTTCCCCGGCGAACTGAAACCGGATTGCCACCTTCGCGCGGTCGGATAATGCCAGGCGCAAAGCCCGTCGCGTGGAAATACCCCGCCATATCAGACGCATACTCTGCGACGCGATCATAATTCGGTGTCACGATATTTGTGACCATATGGGTGCTCTTGAACATGCCACGAAGCAAGTCTGCTAGGTCGAAATGCTCTACTCCCATAGCGGCTCGCCCCATCACCGCCAGGTCATCTTCTGCGATCGCTTGCCAGGTCAGCGCGACGATTTTTGCGACAAGGCTCAATGGCGCGGCAGTTTTTAGTAGAACCTCCTCAAGGCCGTCGCCCTCTGACAAAGCTGTTCTAATTAACAGCCACGCATCAGCTTCCTCACCTTCGTCTGGTTGGATTTGGTCCCTAAGATATTGGGCCAATTCACCCATACCTCGTAGTCCATGAACGACGGATGCACCGCTCCCCAGAATAACAACTGGATGTTGCTGAAAGCAGCCTTGGGCGATTGTCGCGATCTTCTCGGTAATTTTTTCCACTTCGCTCATAGACCAATCTCCGCATCGGGGTTTCCGGCGGCCAGGGCGTTCATGTAGGCGAGGCATAGCTCGCAAGAGCGGTGTTTGCCGCCATAAGCAGCCTTCTCGTCGCGCTCTACGATCGGGAAGGTCGAGTAAATGTAGCGGATGTCGTCGCGGTCGGTGATGCCGTAGAGGTGGAAGAAAACGGCATCTAGCTTGGCCCGCAGAATAAGGCGGCGCTCTTCGTCCCAGACGAAGGGGGGCCTTACGCCTCCGGCCTCGTCCACATAGCCAATATCCTGCGCAAACCGTGCCATACCATGGGCGGTATAGGTGAGCTCAAGAACGGTCTGCCGGACAACCTCAGCCGCACTCCTCACGCCAAGGGCGTTCCACTCCGAAACGCCTTGAAACGTTTCGGTCAAAAAGTCGGATGTAAACAGGCTGCCCTGGCTTGCGATCTCACTGCTCAAATCGAGATTCCCTCTTCTTGTCGCCGAAATAACAGTTGCTGGAATGCAGCGCAGCACAAATGTGAAGAGACGAAGCTTCCCAATGTCTGCCTGAACCGACTGCAGCGGTGGTGTTTGTTGTCGTAGCGAAAGCCCGCTTCCCGCCCGTTCTCAACAGAATGCGAGCCAATTCCACTTATCTCTCGCTGGTGCGCAGGCAGACGTTTCCGCCTGCCTGCGCTTGCGCCCCTAGCTGCCCCAAAGCATGTCTATCTTCCGAGACACTTTGTCCGCGGCTCTTTCGGAAAATCCGGCATCGAGGTGCGCGTAACGCTCGGTGCTATCCGGTGACCTGTGGCCAAGCAGCTTGCCAGTCATGTGGAGGGTTACACCCGACATGATCGCGTGTGAAGCGTATGTGTGACGGAGATCGTGCAACCGGATGCCGTCGGGTAGGTCAGCCAGGCGTTTGAACGTTTGCCACGCATGATCGACTGACGTGCGGTGCGGCTTCTTTGTGCGCTGCGCCAGGAACACGTAACTGGACCGGCGCTGTTTTCGCAGACGGTCAAAGTACTGGATTGCAGCATTGCTCAGATTGACTTCGCGCGGGCCTGTTTTGGTGCGCCGAAGTGTGAGCTTATCTTTTCCGACCTCATCCCATCTCAACCGCAGGATTTCGCCGGAGCGGCAGCCGGTCAGCAGCATCAGCCAAATCGCATCCGCAGCGTCCCTCTGCCTGGAGGTTGCGGAGTTCAGCACGGTGGCCAGCCGCCGGAGCTGGCCGCTGCTCAGCATGCGCCCGCGCGCCAAGCGCCGGTTGAAACGCAATGGCGCTGCCGGATTGGGCAAGTCCGCCGGAAGATGACCTGCTTCCCGGCCCCAATTCAGAATTGTCGTGAAGTGCCCAAGCGCCTGGTTGGCCCCGCCCGGCCGCGAACGGGAATAGGCATAGAACCATTCGGCGATGTCGGGCGTTGTGATCCGCGTAATTTTACTCCGGCCAAAAACGGGCAGAAGCTGCGTATCCAGATAGTAGCCCAGCGAGGAAAGCGTGGAATTGGCATAGACCCCGCGCTTGGCATCCAGGAAGGCGGTGCAGAGCGCCGAGAAGGTGAGTGTGTTGCGCTGCTCCGGGGCAGGGGGTCGCTGTCCTGTGCCTCTGTGCGCATGGAAGGCTTCGCGTGCCTCGCAGATTTCCATGTCCTCAAAACGCCCCAAGGTGACACGCCGGGTTTTCCCCGCGTCCCGCTGCCAGCAGACCCAGGACTTGGCGCCGCCGGGCTGGACACGCAGGGCCAGGCCGTCGCACTGGGCATCATGAAGCACGTATTCCTTCTTGCGCGGCTTGAGAGATGACAAGATCAGCGGGGTGAGGAGGGTGACGGTTTTCATGCTCGCGCCCTCCGGCCTCGGTGCGCCGAACGCCAAGCCAGGAGTCCTTTGCGGAACGTGGCTGGGTCGATTCCGTTTTCATCGCAGAAGGCGCCGATGGAGAGCCGTGAATTGCAGAAGCGCTGGTAAATCGAACTGTCCCGGACGCGGCCCGTAGCGGGAACCTTGACGATCTTTTCCAGATGCGTTCCCACCCGCTGGCTTGCAGCCTTGATGGTGCGGTCCTCCAAATGCGCATAACCTTCGGTGGTTGCGAGATCGGAATGGCCCAGCAACCCGCCGATCACGCGCAGATCCAGCCCGGCGTTGATGCCAACTGAGGCAAAGCTGTGGCGCAGATCATGCAGGCGGACCCCGCTGAGTTTTGCGCTTTGCCGGAGCCTGCGCCAAACTCTGTCAATCCGGTGGTCCGGCATTGGGTCCTTGCCCTCGCCGAACACGTACAGGTTGTTGCGCGGAAAGGAGGCCAGAACCCGTTTTGCGGGACGCCCGAGCCAGATCGCGCGCGGTCCGGACTTGGCATCTGGCAGAGCGCAGCGCGGCCCGTCGATCATGTCCCACCGCAGCGCAAGCGCTTCCCCTTTGCGGCAGCCGGTGAGGGCGAGAAAGCGGAAGCAGCCCGCCTCACGCGGGTGGGTTTCCTCCAGCCGCCGCAGAGCAGTTCCCAGCCGCGCCCACTGTGCCTCGGAGAGGTAAGTGGCCGTGAAACTTGTCTTGCGGCGCCTCAGCCCCTTGCAAGGGTTGCTGCCGGGCGGCTGCAGACCAAGCAGTTCCGCGTGGCGCATCATGCCGGACAAAACGGCGAGTGCGCGGTTGCCGCTGGCGGCACTGCCGGGCAGACCGTCTTTCCAGGAAATCAAATCTGCCCGTGTCACCTGATTAAGCCGCTTGCTGCCCAGTTCAGGAATGATGAGGTGTTCAACGTCATGTGCGTGGGCGCGTTGCGTAGCCGCTTTCCAGCTCGGGGCGAGATCCTTGAGATAGCGGCGGCTGAAGGCGGCCACCGTCGGGGCGGCGTCCGGAGCTGCCCCTGCAGTTACGCCGTCGAGCAGCGCACGTGCCAGCTCGCGGGCCTGGGGCAGGGGGATCGCATCGGCCCGCCCGAGTGTCTGCTTCCGGGTCCTGCCATCGGCACGCCACTGCACGATCCAGGAGCTTGTGGTGCCGCGCTGCCGGAGGCCCAACTTGGGAACCTCGGTGTCCCATTGAACGGTCTCTGACCGTTCGGAAACTGGACGGGTATTGGCGGTGTTCAGAGCGGATTTACGCATGGCTGTTTTCCTTCTCAGCTTCAGGAAAAATTCCACGCAGTTTCCCGGGAAGCGGCCAGGAAAAGCGGGGAAGCAGCATAGTTCAGGAAGGAAAACCGCCGCCGCGGCCCGTTCCGCAGGCGGGAAAGCCAGTCGGTTGAATGGCTTACCAGGTGCCTTGGAACGCCGGTTTCGGCCCGGAGGCCTCAGATTTGTCCCACACCTCACGCAGCAAAGCTGCAATCAGCGCAAGGCGCTGATAAAATTGCCAAAATTGGCATTTTGTCAATTGGGGGGTGGCAGCACCTTGTGACGCCCTATTTTCAAGGGCCGAAATTGCCTCTGGCCCAGCTGTGGCCCGGCTCTGGCCCAGCGTGGCCCAGGCTGCGGGCCAGCTCTGGCCCGGCAAAATCGGGGGAGTCCGTGCCTCGTTCATCGCTCGATCTCCACCTCTGCCTCGCGCTCCAAGCCGTCGCTGCCCTGCTGCATATCGCGCCGGATCGCATCCTGGAATGCGGCCTCCTGACTGGCAAGGTTTGCGTGCTCTTTTTCCAGGACTAGGCTGGTGTCACGCCGCAACGTCTCCACCGCGTCGGTAGCAAATGCGAGGAGCTGTTGCTGGCTGGTGTCGGACTTCGACATAAGGGAGGCGATGAGCAAACGGATCATCTGCATCTCTTTCATAACAGAGAACCGCAGCGCAGAAAGGAGTGCACCCTGTTCCTCTATCCGGCTTTCCAGGCCCTGCAGTTGTTCCGGGCAAAGGGCTTGACCAGCGCTGTCCTTGGCGCCTCTGACGGCCCGTTCCTGAAGGTCCAAAATAGCTTGGTCCAGAGCCTCTTGCCGATTTTCATTGCTGCCTTCAATCAGGGCGCTGGCAACCGGGCCAAGCCGGACACGAAGGTTCTGTGGCTGTGTCTCGCTCATCGTTCAATTTCCTTATCTCGCTGCAGGAGGATTTCTGCCTGCTTTTCAACTTCTTTAAGTTTCTCGTCGAAGAGACCGGGCAGGGGAGGGGTCTCCGGCTCTTTGTCCTTGGTTTCTTTTTCCTTCACTGCCTCAGGCTTCTCTTGTGGTTCTTCGCGGGCTTTCGCCTTCTCCGGCTGCAGGGAGCCTGCGCCTGCGAGGCGGCCATCCAGCCAGGCATCAAGAGCGGTCTGGCGGATGCCGGTCTCCTTCTCGATGGTCTTGGACAGCCGGTCCGGATCTTCAGTCAGCAGCATTGCTTCATCGCGCGCCCGGCTGATTTCAACGTAGAAACTCTTCTGGGTTGCGAGCCGTTCGGTGGAGCGCATAGCCACGATTACGCGATCCACAGACTCCCCCTGAACCGCGTGCGCGGTGGCGGCGTAGTCGTGTTCCAGGCCGCGGGCTGCGAGGCTGTCAGCGGGAATGGCGATGCGCGATCCTTCCAGCGTTTCGGCCTCGATTACTCGACCCTTGGTAGATTTGATTTCTGCCCGCAGACCGTTCTTGATGCCGCTTTCCGGGTCTGTGATCCGGAACCGCACCTGGTCGCCTTCAGCCATGCCACGGGCCTCGCGCTCATAGGCCACGAGTGCCTTTCCAAGCTCCCGCTGATTGAATTTCGCAGCCAGTGGCAGGGTGGTCCGGGCACCGGTTTCCTCATGCTCAACGGTCAGCTTATTGCCCCTGTGATCGGCTTCCCGGACCACATAGAGACCGTTCTTTTTCAGGCCGTATTCCTTGCTTGTCGCCACAGACATGACGACATCGCCGGGGGCGTAGCTGCGGGCGTCGGCAAGCATTGCCTCGGTGAGCTGGCGGTTCAGCAGGCCGTTCACTTTGACCTCATCGGAGGCGATGCGGCCTTCCTGCCGGAGGCCTTCGCGCACTGCCTCATTGATTTCCGCGCGGGCCGCGTTGGTGAGGGTGAGGATCCGGGTGCCCTGCCGCTCGGCCGGGGTGAGAGCGAGGAACCTTTCTGCAGCTTCCTGGCGGGGATCATCGACCTTCAGCACATTGTCCTCCAGCCGACCAAAGGCAGATGTGATTTCTCCACGGATCGAGTGGTAGACCGCTGCCTTCAGATCATCGTTCCGCTGGCGGCGGATCTCATCCATGACCGCGGTGCGCATGCCTGCTTTCTGCATCTGTGCGAAGGGCTGACCGGCGGCAACCGCATCAAGCTGCTGGACATCCCCTACAAAGACGACACGCGGGGCGCCGGTGCGCTCCGCGTAGTCCATGAAGCTGCGCATGTCCTGGGCGGACACCATCGAGGCTTCATCGACAACCAGGATGGTCTTGCTATTGTCCACGTCCTGCGGGTGGTGGCGCTCGGCCGTGACCACCTTTGCCAAGGTCTCGGCGCTCCCCAAAACCTTGGTCAGCTCATTCACCGCCTGGTGGCTCGGAGCGTAACCCTTGACCTCATACCCGTTCTGACCAGCATAGTGTGTCATGCGGGTCAGGGCTTCCTTTGTGCTTTCCAGCATGAAGGTCTTACCGGTGCCTGCATAGCCCTGGATTCCGACGTAGCGGCCTTTACCGGTCAGGGAGGTTTCGATGGAGGCGCGCTGGCCGTCGGTCAAGGAACGGACAACGCTCAGTCTTCGGGCCAAAAGACTGTCTCCGGTGCGCCCTTGTTCTGATGGGAGTTCGAGGCCGCCGGTCTTCTCCGCCTTCCGCCAAGTGGCCAGAATAGAGCGTTCCAGATCTACAGATGCCTTGTCGGTCAGAATCTGACCGCCCTCACCGCTTTCAAACAGCCGGCCTGCCTTGATCTGCCGGCCGATTTCCGCGTCCACAGCCTTGAAGTCTGAACGGTAAGCGAAGTGCATTGCCGCCACCGTGAGATCTGATCTGCTGTAGGCGGACTCCCGTTCACTGATGTGCTCGACGGCGCGGTTAACGGCCTGCCGGGGGTCAGTCTCCACGCGTGCCACGGCTGCGGCACTGGACAGCATGGCCTTGGCCTTCTCGAACATTCCGGACGGCTGGCCGGTTTCCCCAAGGGGGTCGATCGGGCGCTGCTGGTCGAGCGGTATTACGGGCTGCGGGGCTGCGTGACCCACCCGGCCAAGGTCCAGCTGATCCCGGCCAAGACCGGCTGCGAGTGCGTCTGCGCGCCAGGTTTCCCGCAGCGCGTCCCGGTCCAGATTTTTGTGCTTGGCCGCACGGGTGGCTAATGCCGCTTTGCTCGCTGTTTCCGGCGAAACATCCATTCCCTTATTGTCGATTGCATTCAGAATTTCCTGCCGCCGCTTTGAAAAGGCTTCGGTCACCTCCTGAGAAATTCCGGAGATATTCACTTCTCCAAATCTCCCGCGTTCCGTGGCAATGCCCAGGTCGGCCATCCGGTTCTCAAAGTCGGAGCGGTAGATTTCCGTAATCAGTTTTTGGTTCTTGTATACAGCTTCATTCCGAATTGCTGAATATCCGCCGTTTTCGTTTTTCACCATATTGGCAATGACGGCGTGGCTGTGCAAATTGGGATCAAGCGCGCGGGAAGTGTCGTGACGGTAAATCCCGGCAATAATGCCTTCCCCGTTTTTCGTGACGATTTCCCCGTCTTGCTGGAAGCGCGTTTTAATAAACCGTTCCTCCACCACTGTCATAGCCGCGCGCACCGCGGCGTCATGGGCTTCAATAATGCGCTTGTCCCCAATCACCAGAGCGGCAACTGAGGCCGATTTGGATGCGGAAAAGGTGAGGTCGAGGCCGGGCCGGTGCTGGCGTTCACCATCCACGTAGCGGCCCATCAGCTTTCCATCCGGTGCTTCACCATCGAGCAGCTGCGCAAAGTGCCTGTCATCGACATAGCCGGTCATGCCGTTTTCTTCCGCGGCCTTGCCGAACCAGGTGGCGGCCCTTTCGCCTTCCTCGGTTCCCGCTTTGTAATAACCTTCCTGCTTGTAGTAGCCGCTTGCGGCCGCCCCGGCCGAGACGTTTGAAATCGACATCATGTCAGGAATCCTCCGCGAAGGCAGTTTCAAGGTTCAGAAAGGCTGCTGCGGCATCGCCCGCAGGTCCCGCTTCAGGGCGATCCGGCCGTTTCGGTGTTCTCCTGTCAGGCTGGATCTGACCAACTGCAGGATGGGCACGAACAGAGAGGGGGAGTGGGCTCTTAGGTTGTGCCGGCGCGTTTACCGGCTGGCCCTGGCACCATCTTTCAAGCTGGTGAATGCCCTCCGGAGACAGCCCCTTTGAACCGTCCGTCAGAATGAGGTAGGGCCAGTCCGCATCGAACAGGCTGGCGTCATCATCGAGCGCGACATAGCTTCCGATCCCATAGGACTTCGCCCAGAGGTCTATTTCCATGCTGCGGGATGGAAGTTTGTTCTCAGGCAGGGTGGTGCCGAGAATCCGGTTGCGGAGGCCGTCACTGAACAGGCGTTCCAGATAGTCTCTGTCTGCAGACCGCCAGCTGGAGGCAATGACCACATCGACATCAGGATTCTTGTGCAGAAAAGCCTCCAGCAGCGGCAGCTTGTTGAAGGTCTCCGTTGTTCTCTTGTGCAATACGCCGTCGAAGTCCAGGAAGATGGCTTTTTCCCGAGGTTTCCGCCAAATGGGCTGGCCGTGAACAATCGGGGGGACGGGACCGGCAGATACTTCCGATGCCGGTTCAATCTCTGAAGCTGCTGTTGCAACCGCCGGTTCAGGCTGTGCCGGCGCGGTGCCAGGGTAGGGGAGCGCGGCGGTTTCGCGGGCCTTGGCGGTGCCGTTGCCTGCGAAGCCTGCATAAGGGTCCGGAGGGCCGATCTCTTTCACACTGAGGCCGCGCACCCGCGCGGTGGCAAAGTGCTGCCAGTACCAGTCCCGTTCCGAGGTATTGGCGGGATCCTCGATCTGCGACGCACCTTCTGGGCGCACACGGTCCAGGAAGCGGAAAAATTCAGCCTTCTGATCGTCGGGCTTCAGGGCGGCAAAGCCTTCCTCTGCAGTTTCGCCCTCCTGGATCTCCACATTCACGGCTGCAACCTGCATTCCGCCAGCGTCGAAGCCGTTGCCCTTGTAGGGTATGAACTTTTCCGCGGTGGCCGTGGTCGGCACCGGCTCAAAGCGCACTCTGGCGGTCGGTGCGTCATAGGCCGGGCGGAAATAGGCCACAAACTGCGGCAAAGACTGAATTTCCGCCGGGGTGACAATCGCGCGCTGAGTGCGGCGGCCGACAATGCCCACGCCATCGCGGGTGTCATGCGCGCCGAGGGTGATGTTTTCCTGCTGCTCGATCACATCCTCCTCGCCAAGAGAGCGGGAGGAGCGCTGCGCGGTATTGTAATCAGGGGTGTTGAAGACAACCCGGTTGTTCAGAACGCCGGAAATCGTCTCCGCCGCTTTGTCGCCGTAGATGTCCTCCAGCTGGGAGAACACCTGGTAGCCGACGACGAAGGCGCCGCCGAACTGCCGGATTTCCGCAAGGCTCTTGGGAAGGAAGGGCATCTTGTTGAGGGTGGGAACCTCATCGAGGAAGAACCAGACCTTGGGGTCGCGGCTTTCCTCTGTCGTCATCAGCGCGTTTGCGGCAACTTCAAAGACGGTGGAGACGATGTTGCGCACCGCGGCCGACTGTTCCGCGTTGCCGGTCAGGAACACAAAGCCGGGCCGGTCATTCACAACCCAATCGCGGATAGAGAAGGGGTCGGCATCGTCGCGCAGGTATTCCAGGAACCGCAGTTCGGTGATCATGTTGGCGCGGATCGAGCCGGAGGTTTTCGCAACATGCTCCCCGAAGAAATGAGCACCCGGCGTCGCTGCCACCAGTTTGCCCAGCTCCTCGGACGGGATGTTCATGATAGCCTTGCGAAGATCTGCGTTGGTGGTCTTTCCGGCCTTTGCCAGCTCACGGGCGGCGTACTGGAAGACAAGCCGCGCGGATTGGGTCCAGAAACTGTCCATGGAACCTTGCTGATCCGGGATCATCACCTCGGCAATCTGCGCGAAGCCTTCCGGCGAAACCACCTCGTTGAAGGGAGACCAGCCCACAGAACGCTCATCGAAAGGGTTGAGGATGATGTCTTTTTCCGGGTCGTAGTGGTCCCGCAGCAGGCCGCCCATGCGGTCATAGATGATGGCCCGGCCGTCAACCGCCCGGATGGTGTTCAGCAGCTCGTGCATGGCATTGGTCTTGCCGACGCCGACGGTGCCGGTGATGCCGATCTGCGCTTCTACAGCATTGGGAGGGAATTCGATCCCGGCCAGCGTGTAGCGGGGGCCTGTCTTGGAGCCTTTGCCAAAACGTTTTTCGTATTCGCGCCATTTCCGCTTGGACCAGGCTTTCAGTTCCTTGGCGGTGACCAGGCGCGCGCCCCGGATATGTTCCTCCTCTTTCAAGGACCGGCCGACCATACCGAAGATGGCGAAAACGAAGACGAAGGCTGCGGCGGCAGGCAGCAGCGAGAAATAGAGGAAGCGCCAGGCATTGGCGGCATAAAGATCGTAGATCTCGCGCAAGCCGGGGTCTGCATAGATCTGGCCTGCGGTGCGTGTCACACGCTTTCCGTCGAGATCCATGTAGTGCAGTTCCCGCAGTTCAGTGCCGCGCTGTTCGACATTGAACTCTGCAATCCAGTAGATGCCGGTGAGGCGCACCTTATCCATTTCGTAATTCTGAGCGACCAGGACCAGAAACGTGATGGTGAACGCTGCAGCAGCTACCGAGGTGCTGTACTTGAACACCTGAGTTGCCATGCGGGTCCAGTGTTGTGTCGTCTGGCCGCCTCTGACAAGCTGGGTATGTCCTTTGTTGCGCACGGGCGTTTCCCTCGTTCCTTTTGCAACGCGAGCAGTCCGACAACAGCTCGGGACACCCGCGGCACTTCGCAAATTGTTGTTTCCAAACGGCAATAGCCGGGGTGCCGCGGCCCGGATGTCTCCTGGTCCGCGCTGTTTTCATTCACTGAGAAAATCGCTGTGGTCAGCTGGGCGGATAGTAGGGGCTGGCTGGACTGAACCTCACGCCGTCTTCCTCGAAGAAACCAAGACGGCCGGCCGCCCAGGCCCGATGAAACTCAGAACGCGCAGTCAGCCTGCGCAGGAAGCGAGGCATGATCCATCCGCCGTATCCAGCCAGGTAGAACCATTGGCAGATGGTGGTCATGCCGCCTTCCTTTCTGTTCTTTTGAGTGTTTCCTGGTTTTGTCAAAAATCCGATTGCGCTAGAAAAGCCTGCCTGCCTGACCTGAATTCCGCCGCCAGGCGTGCGGCTGGCTGATGCAGAATTGACGGCAGGCAGCGGTCTCCACGCCTTTGGCCAGCGCCGGTTCCCGGCTTTGCGCAGGGTCAAATCCCTTGTTCCTTTCTTCGTTTCAGATGCACAGAAATAACCCGCGGGTCCGACACCGCGGGATCTCGCCCATTGCAGGCGAAATTCAGAATGTTCATGATGTTTGGGAAACTGAACGCATGCCCGGACACGCGCACGCGTCGAGCACTCGTTTCCGGCGGGGAGGTTGCGGCACTGATTTTGCGCCTATTTTCAACGTCAGCTGCAGAAAACAGCGGCCGCCCGGTACCGCGGTTAGCTTTCCGCCGCTGTTCTGTTTTCGCCGGTTGTACTGAGTTCAGCCTTGCCGTCAGGGCCGACCATCCAGGTAGAGATGGTTTGATCCTCCGGGTTGAAGACCAGCATTGAACCGTCGCCGTATTCCAGGTGGTGCTTTTTGAGGATACCGGGCCAAAGGTTGATCTGACGTTCCTCAACAAAGCCGCTTGGTCTGGCATTAGACGGGACCAGAACGTGCTCCTGACCGTCCACAATGTAAATACAATTGTACGCCGGAGCACCGCTGTTCACCCCTGGTTTTACCAGGTCATACCGAACTTGAAAAACCTGTCCCGCTTTCTTCCAGCTGCAAACGCCAGCGATCGTGACCAAGGATTTGTAACGTTCTATCGGCATGTGTCGTCCCCTGTTGGCGACGACTTCCTAGCAAGATGATTGTTTGACGAGAAGCCATGGCATCCCGTATTCGATGTTTGACACGAATATCAAATTCGTGTCAATGCGGATATTGATGCGGTGTTGCTATTCGAGCGAAGCGGAGTCCGCGTTGGTCGTTGTCCTTGTTCAACTTAGGTCCGGCTCCATTTGGTTGGGGTGGATTCCGGCATGGGCAGGATCGTATCAAAAGGGATTGCTGACCTTCGCTGCATCCAGCACGAACTGGAAAAGAGCGGGACAAACCGGACTTATGCAGCTACCGCTACTGCTGACGCAGCAGTTGTTCGCATGTGCAGTACTCTCTTCGCTGCTGCGCGGCGGATGTCGTCTGACCGGCCATTCGCGGGCTTGACTTTGACCATAACCGAGACTGTGCTTTCGCCGCACTCGGTTCCTGCGCGAAGGTCGCGGGACTAACCTGCCTTTCGCCGTAGACCCGCGATCCTTGCTGCATTTGCGAAGACATCAGAAGGTCGTGCAGGAAGCGGAAGCTCCCTGCGGCACGAGCATAGCAGAAAAACTTGGAGGCTGACATTCATCCGGCTTGGGTACAGCGCCTGATGTTGCGTTGCCGAGTGATAAAAGAAAACCGGAAAGTGATTTCCTTAATTTTCAAAAACGTTATTCTCCGGACATGCATTTGAAGCTTCGTCATTTGGAAGTCTTTCACGCCGTAATGGAAGAAGGCTCGGTCTCTAAGGCGGCGGAGGCGCTTAACTTGAGCCAGCCCGCGATCAGCACGGCGCTGACCCGGCTCGAAGAAATGCTGGGGTATGGGCTGTTCTTCCGATCCAAGGGGCATTTCACACCGCGTCCGGAAGCATTTTTGCTCCATGCAGATGCTGAGTTGTCGCTCATGGCAGTCGAGCAATTTTCGGCGCGCGCACGGCTGATCGGCCAAGGGCGTGCAGGACTTATCCGGGTGGGATCGATCGGGGCGGCGGCAATGAGCATTCTGCCCGAACTGGTATCGTCATTCACCCGGGACAATCCGCTGGTGGAAATCGATCTGCAGGTGCGCAGCTCGAACCGGATCTCGTACTATGTGAGCAACGGGCAGCTTGATATCGGCCTGATAGAGGCCCCCGCGGCAGCGGCCGGGATTTCGTCGATTGAACTGCCGGTCCCTTGCGTCTGCATCTTCCATGAAAGCTCTGAACTTGCGCAGCACTCCGTGATCACACCCAAGGACCTTGCCGGGCAGAGACTGATCGGAATTCAGAACGGGCATCAGGTGGACCGTCAGATCATCGATGTCTGCTCTCAGGCCGGGGTGGAGCTGGAAATCACTGTGCGGGGATTCTTCTTTGCGGTGGTTCGGCGCATGGTGTCCCATGCCGGGGGCGTGGCCATCGTGGATGCGCTGAACGGGATGCAGCCATTTGGCGATGGCGTGCTTTGGCGCCCCTTTGAGCCGGGGATCAATTACCGCATGGCGCTTATTATCAAATCCGGGGCCGCACCGGCAAAACCTGCGGCGGAGTTCGCCGACCGGGTCAGGCTGGCATTAACGCAGGCGGCCGGAATGGGCGGCGGTGCTGATGTATAAGTTTTCCAAAATTACTCTTATCAAAAATCAATTTTCCTAATAATCGGAAATCGCTGACACTCCCGGGACACTCAAGCTGAGGGTCACAATGTTGCGTTCCACCACACCGCCCGCGTCCCTGGACGCATTGTTCACGCCAAAATCCATCGCTCTGGTAGGCGTATCCAACAAGCCGGGATCCTACGGCCAAGCCATGGATACGATGTGCCGCAGCGGGGGCTACGCGGAGCGGATCATGCGGGTGAATCCCCGGCTGGCGCAGCCTGGGGCCGGAATCTATGCCGCGTTGGCGGACCTGCCGGAGATCCCCGATCATGTTGTCCTCGGCGTCGCCACCGACCGGGTCGAGGCTGCCACGGACGAGGCCTTGGCGTCCGGCGCGCGCGCAATCACGATCTTTGCAGAATGCCCCGATACCGCCATGCGCCAAAGGCTCGGCGACAAGGTCCGGGCGGCAGGTGCTGTGCTCTGCGGCCCCAACAGCATGGGGCTGCATGAACTGACAGGCGGTCTGCGCATTTCGCCTTTCCCCGCGCCGCTGGACCGCAAGGCGGGAGGAATCGGTCTTATCGCGCAATCGGGCTCCATTCTTGGGGCGCTGGTGAACAATGCCCCCCAGCTGCGGTTTTCCCAGGCGGTGAGCACTGGCTCGGAAACCGTGACCACCGCAGCGGATTATCTGGGCTGGATGGCCGCGCGCCCGGAAACCACATGCATAGGACTTTTCCTTGAAACCGTTCGCGATCCGGATGGCTTCATGCAGGCATTGCAGACGGCGTCGGGGAAGGACATTCCCGTTGTGATCCTGAAGGTCGGGCGGTCCGCGCTGGGAGCCCGGATGGCGATTTCTCACACCGGCGCGATGGTGGGGGACGACGCCGTGTTCCGGGCGATGGCCCGGCGCCATGGCGCGCATCTGGCCGGGACCGTTGACGAAATGGCCGCCATGCTGGCGGTGTTTTCCCAAGGGCGCAGAGCCCCGGCAACCGGACTGGCCTCGATCCACGATTCCGGGGGCGAGCGCGAACTGATTGCGGATCTCGCCGAAACAGCCGGGTTGCATTTTGCGGATCTGAGCGCCGCCACCCGAACCGCCATGCAGAAGGTTCTCGAACCGGGTGTGGCCGCCGAAAACCCGCTGGATGCCTGGGCCACGGGACGTAATGCGCAAAGCAGTTTTGCCGGGGCTACGCGCGCCATGATGGCAGATCCCGAAGTGGGAGTCGGGCTGTATGTGCTGAACTGGCGGGACAATTACGAGCTGCACGCCATGCATGAGCGGGCGCTCTCGGCTGCCTTTGCCGGGGTGGACAAGCCGCTTTTCGCCGTCTCCAATTACGCCTTGAGCGATCACAAGGCGCTTGCCGCCCGCCTCGCCAGCCATGGGATTCCGCTGATCGGCGGGCTGCAAAATGCGCTGTCCGCGGTCAAAGCTCTGGTTTCTCATCAGCCGATGGCCGCGCGGGCACTCCCGCCGGAGTCCAATCCCGCTGCCGAGGGCTGGCGGGACAGGCTTTCTGCTGCTGAGTGGATTGGTGAGGCTGAGGGCTACGCGTTGTTCGCAAGCTACGGGATCGCTGTTCCCCGTCATGGACTCGCCCGCAGCCGGGAAGAGGCGCTGGCAATTGCGCAGGACATTTCCGGGCCGGTCATCCTCAAGACGGCGAAACCCAAACTGTCGCACAAATCCGACGTGGGCGGCGTGCGCCCGGGGCTGGCCACGCCCGAGGCCATTGCCGCCGCCTATGACGACATGGCGGAGCGGTTGTCGCCTGATGCGCTGGTTGCGCAGATGCTCGCGCCGGGCAGCGAATGGTCGCTGGGCGCAGTGAACGATCCGCATTTCGGCCCGGTGGTCCGCATTGCGCCCGGCGGCCTGCTGGTGGATCTCATGCCGGAACAGGCGTTGCTGCTGGCCCCGTTCTCCGCCGAAGAGGCCCGCGCCGCCATCCTGTCGCTGCGCGCGTCCATCACCCTCTCCGGCTACAGGGGGCAGCCGCCCAAAGCGCTTGACGCGCTGGCACAGAACGCCGCGGCCTTGTCGCGGCTGGCCTGGGACCTGCGCGACGTGCTGGCCGAGGCCGAAATCAATCCGGTGATCGTGGGAGAAGCCGGAGCAACAGCTGCTGACGCCGTCATTCGGACGCGCAACGCCTAATCAGTCAGAAATCAGGGAGGACACCATGAAATTCTACAAATCCGGACAGGACAAGCTTCCGGCCGCGCTCAAACGCATGAGGCGCGAGGCACAATACTCGGATGACGAGATCCATCGGCGCGAGTTTCTGGCCCTGGCCAGCGCCTTTGGCGCAACGTCCGCCACGGCTTATGGCATGCTGGGCATGGCCCGCCCGGCAATGGCGGAAACGCCGAGCCGGGGCGGCACCCTGCGTGTGGGTCAGCCGCTTTTGGCAGGCAAGGACCCGCGCACATGGGATGGCATCAATATTCAGGCAAATGTTGCCCGTGGCTGGCTGGAATACCTGGTGCGCTACACCCATGACTACACCTTTGAGCCTTATCTGTTGGAAGGCTGGGAACTGTCCGAGGACGCGACGACCTATGTCTTGCGTGTCCGCCCGGGTGTCACATGGCACAACGGCGAAGCGCTGACCGCCGCCCATGTCGCCGCCAATATCGAAGGCTGGTGCGATGGCACGGTCGAGGGAAATTCCATGGCGTCGCGCCTGTCCAACCTCGTCGATCCCGACACCGGCAAGGCTGCCGCAGGCGCGATCGAGGTTGTCGATGACATGACCGTGCGGCTGAACCTCCGCGCCGCCGATATCTCGATCATCCCCAGCATCTCTGACTACCCGGCAGCGGTCGTGCATCCCAGCCGCATCGGCGCCGATCCGTTCTCCGACCCGATGGGCACCGGACCTTACAAGCTGGAAGAATTCTCAGCCGGCGATCGTGCAATCGTGGTGCGCGCCGAGGGCCATACCTGGTGGAAGGAAGGCAATGGCGCCTGGCTCGACCGGGTGGAGTATATCGATTACGGCACCGACCAGAACGCGATCCTCGCTGCGTTCGAATCCGAGGAAATCGACATCAATTACGAAACCAGTGGAGACTTCGTGCCGCTCCTCACGGGTGTCGGGCTGGTTGAGCACGAGGCTGTAACGGCCTCAACCATCGTGATCCGCACCAACCAGAAAACCGAGGTGGACGGCAACCGCCCCTATGCAGACGTGCGGGTGCGCAAGGCGCTGGCGCTGGCGGTCGATAATTCGACGATCCTGGAACTGGGTAATGCAGGTCTCGGAAAGCCTGCGGAAAACCACCACGTGGGGCCAATGCATCCCGAATTTTCCGAGCTGCCCCCGGTCGGCCGCGATGTCGAGGCTGCGCGCGCACTGATGGAAGAAGCTGGAATGCTGGATTACGAGCATGAGCTGATCTCCCTCGAAGACGGGTTCCGCCGCGACACGGGCGATGCCACGGCAGCCCAGCTGCGCGATGCAGGTCTCAAAGTCAGGCGCACAGTGGTCCCCGGTGCAACTTTCTGGAATTCCTGGGCGGAATTCCCGTTTTCCGTCTCCGCGTGGGGGCACCGTCCGCTGGGCGTGCAGATCTATGCGCTGGCCTATAAATCCGGGGTTCCATGGAACGAGACAGGCTTTTCCAATGCCGAGTTCGACGAGGGCCTGACCAAGGCGCTGGCCACAGTGGATATCGAAGAGCGCCGGAAAATCATGGCCCGCCTGATGCAGATCATGCAGGATGAAGGCGTGATCATCCAGCCGTATTGGCGGTCAATCTACAATCACACGCGGCCGCATGTGAAAGGCGCCAGAATGCATCAGGCCTTTGAGCTGCATCTGGATCAGATCTGGGTGGAAGGCTGATCACACCCAGGAATGCATCTATAAGGCGGGGCGCGGGAAAACTGCGCCCCTCTCTGTGCCTGTCTCAGAAAGTGCCTTGATCTTGCCAAACAGCGAGCGGCAGGTTCGTCCTGCCTTTGGGTCTGCAGACAATTGCAGCCGCTGCGCCCGAAATGAATGTCAGAAATTACGGGCCGCGCTGCAGTATTTAGCAGCCGCAGCGAAATCGCGCGAGTAATGTCGGCCCTTTGTGGACATTTATCGGATATCGTTGATGCCGCACCGCGGCCCGTCATAGGAGACCTCCACTGTGCGTACGAGATCTGTCGTTTTGGATCTGCTGCCACCAGCGATAGGTGAATTTTCAGAAAACCAAGGCTAACTTCCGGTTGCAATTTTCTGCGGGGCAATCGAGCCACATAAAGGTTAGCTGCCAGAGTGGCGGCATTCCTGGATTTGGCCGTCGTAAAACCGATGCCATTGGTCAGGAATTAGCCTCCACTCGCCCCGGGCACATTCACATAGAGGGCATATACCGACCGGCTGGCGGCCATGAACAGTCGGCTGTTGGCGCGGCCGCCGAAGCAGAGGTTGGCACAGCGCTCTGGCAGGGCGATGCGTCCGATCGGGGTGCCATCCGGTGCAAATATCATCACGCCGTCCAATTCGCTGTCACCCATGCCCCAGCCGCACCAGAGGTTGCCGTCGGCGTCCACGCGGAACCCGTCCGGAGTTCCCGCGCCCGCATCGATCAGAACCTGCTTGCCGGTCAGCGGCGCGCCGGCCTCCCCGACATCATAGGCCAGGATCTTCCGGGCCGGGACACCGCGGGATTCGACAATGTAGAGCTTTGATTCATCCGGCGAAAATGCCAGCCCATTGGGGCCAAGAACGTCATCGGCCACAACCGACAGCTGCCCGCTATCCGGATCCAGCCGGTAGACATTCTGCCCCAGTTCCGGGGAGGCCTTATGACCTTCGTAATTGCCCTGGATGCCAAACGGCGGATCGGTGAACCAGATGCTGCCATCGGACTTGACGATGACATCATTGGGCGAATTCAGGCGTTTGCCGCCAAAGGCGTCTGCCAGCACGGCAATCGTGCCATCGTATTCGGTGCGCGTCACGCGGCGGCCGCCATGTTCGCAGGTAACCAGCCGACCCTGCCGGTCCCGGGTCTGGCCATTGGCGAAACCCGACGGCTCGCGGAAGGCCGAAACCTGGCCGGTCACCTCGTCCCAGCGCATGATCCGGTTGTTGGGAATATCGCTCCACAGAAGGTAGCGCCCGTCGCCGAACCAGACGGGCCCCTCCGACCAGCGGCAGCCGGTTGCCAGCCGTTCAACACCGGCCAGTGGCAGCTTGTATTTGTCGAACCGCGGATCAAGCGAAATGACCGAAGGGTCGGGATAGCGCGCTGCCGGGCGCCAGCCGGTCGGGTCGTCGTGGATGCCGGACATGGGCAGTCCTCACTTCTTGAGCTGTTCGGGAAGCCCCTATGTGACGGGACCGGGGTTAAACAGGGCCAGCTGGTTGCTCACGCCGAGTGTTTCCGCGCAGGTTTTTTCGCCGCTGGCAACAGTGAGAATCCTGTCGAAAATTGCCTGTCCCATGGTCTCGACCGTTTCGCCCGCGGTGATAATCCGGCCGGCATCAATGTCCATTAGGTCATGCCAGCGCCGCGCCAGATCGCTGCGTGTGGCCACCTTGAGGACGGGAACTTCGGACAGGGAATAGGGTGTTCCGCGCCCGGTGGTGAAGACATGCACATTCATGCCCGCCGCCAGCTGTAGCGTGCCGCAAATGAAATCCGAGGCCGGTGTGGCGGCAAAGAGCAGCCCCTTGCCCGCAGCACGTGCGCCGGGCGGGACAACACCGCTGATCGGCATGGAGCCGGATTTGACAATCGATCCCATGGCCTTTTCGACGATATTCGACAGACCGCCCTTCTTGTTGCCTGGCGAAGTATTGGCGCTGCGGTCCGACTGGCCGGCCGCAAGATAGCGGTCATACCAGGCCATCTGGGTGATCAGATCTGCGGCCACTTCCGCAGAGGCAGCGCGGCTCACAAGCTGGTCGATCCCGTCGCGGACCTCGGTCACTTCGGAGAACAAGACCGTGCCCCCGGCCCGCACGATCAGGTCAGCGGCATGGCCCAGGGCCGGATTGGCCGTCACACCGGACAGCGCATCACTGCCGCCGCATTGCAGCCCGATCACCAGGTCCGATGCAGGGCAGGTTTCCCGCCGCCGCCGGTCAAGCTGCGTCAGATGCAACGCCGCAGTTTCCATGATGTGGCGCACCATAGCCTCAAAACCTATGTGGCTTTCATCCTGAAGGGTGACAAGGCTTGGCCCGCCGGGCTGTGCAGAGCCGCCGAAGGCTTCGGGGAACAGCAGCTTGGGCTGCAGCTTCTCGCAGCCCAGGCTGACAACCATTGTGGACCCGGCGAAATTGGGGTTGCGGGCGATGTTCTGCAGCGTCCGGACCGGGACCTCGGCACCGGGGGCGTTGATCGCTACGCCGCAGCCATAGGTGTGATCCAGCGCCACCACGTCATCCACATTCGGATATCGAGGCAGCATCTCCCGCCGGATCCGCTCAACCGCATGCCCCACCACACCTGATACGCATTGAACGGTGTTGGTTATGGCAAGAATGTTGCGGGTGCCTACGGTGTCGTCGGCATTTTTGAAGCCCTGGAAGGTATACCCTTCAAGCGGAGCAACTTCGCCTGTTCCGCCTGCCTCGGCCACCAGGCTGCCCAGGTCCGGCGGCGGCGGCATATCCAGGGAGGTCTCGTTGATCCAGGCGCCCGCCGGGATCAACGCTTTGGCATAGCCGATCACCACCCCGTAGCGCCGCACCGGCGCGCCCGATGCGTGATCCGTCAGGGCAACCTTATGCGCTTGCGGCACGCGGTCCCGCAGCGTCACCCCCTCAACCCTGGTTCCGGCCGGCAGCCCTTCCGCATTGGCAACAATGGCCACAGTATCGGCGGGATGCATCCGGATGAGCCGTGCGGCACCGCTCATGGCTTACTCCTCTGCAACGCGATGGTTCGACATCAGCTCAAGCGCGCGCACCATGGCCGAATGGTCCCAGGCGGCACCGCCGTTTGCCTCGCAGGTGTTGAACAGCTGCTGGGCCGAGGCTGTATTGGGCAAGCTGACCCCCAGCTGGCGGGCGCTGGACAGCGCAAGGCCAAGGTCTTTCTGGTGCAATTCAATGCGGAAGCCCGGATCGAAGGTGCGCTTGATCATCCGCTCGCCATGGATTTCGAGGATCTTGGACGAGGCAAACCCGCCCATCAGCGCCTCGCGGACCTTGGCCGGATCGGCACCGGCCTTGGCGGAGAACAGCAAGGCTTCGCTCACGGCTTCGATGTTCAGGGCCACAATGATCTGGTTGGCTACTTTGCAGGTCTGGCCGTCGCCGACACCGCCTACCCGGGTGATGTTCTGCCCCATCAACTCAAAGAACGGCAGCACCCGGTCAAAATCCTCCGGGGAGGCGCCGCACATGATGGTCAATGTCCCCGCCTTGGCCCCGACTTCGCCGCCCGACACGGGGGCATCCACATAGCCGCAGCCCAGATCGCGGATCTTTTGTGCAAACTCCTTGGTGGCAATGGGCGAGATAGAGCTCATGTCGACCACGCATTTGCCGGCGGTCAGCCCGCTGGCGACGCCGGTTTCGGAGAACAGGACGTCTTCCACATGCGGCGTGTCGGGCACCATAAGGAAGACCGTATCAGCCTTTGCGGCCACCTCGCCGGGGGTAGCACAGGCGATGCCTCCGGCCGCCAGTAGGTCCTCGGGTATGCTGCTGCGGGTGTTCAGAAAAACTTCGTTCCCTCCTGCAATCAGCTGCCCTGCCATTGGGGCACCCATAATGCCCAGTCCGATGAAACCAACCTTACTCATGTTGCTCTCCTGTAATCTTGAAAATTTCAGTATCCGGCACTGTCCTGCACCGCACCGCTACTGCGCATCGCCGATAGGATCTGCTGCGACCCGGCGGCCATGAGCCGCGCATCGGAGGAAACAGTGACGAACTGGAACCCCATTTCGATCCGCTTCAGGGCAGCCTCAGGCGTGCCATTGTGAACACCGGCAATTTTGCCGTGTTCCTTTGCCTTGGCAGCAATGAATTCGATGGCCTCGGCAACCGGCGGATCCACATCGTCGAATGTGGGGCGGCAGCCAAGAGCCAGGGACAAGTCCGACGGGCCGATATAGACCGCATCCAGGCCTGGCGTGGACAGGATCTCTTCGAGGTTGTCCAGCCCGTCGCGCGTTTCGATCATGGCGAAGACCGCGACGGTTCCGTTTGCCTGTTCCGGATAGTCCGCACCGCCATACAGCAAGCCGCGGATCGGGCCGAAGCTGCGCGTGCCATGCGGCGGGTAATGGGTCCAGGCTACAAGCTTTTCGGCATCTTCCCGGGAATTGATCATCGGGCAGATGATCCCGTAGGCACCGGCATCCAATGCTTTCATTAAATGCCCCGGATCCAGCCAGGGAACCCGCACGACCGGGACCGTATCGGTCGTCGAAACCGCGGTCAGCATCGGCACTGCCGATTGATAATCAACGACCCCGTGCTGCATGTCGATGGTCAGGGAATCCCAGCCCTGATGCGCCATGGTTTCAGCTGAAAACCCGCTGGGCACTGCCAACCAGCCATTGACTGCCGCCCCTCCGGAGGCCCAGATTTTCCTCAAACGGTTTCCCCGCATGTCGCTGCCCTTTCCTTGTGGTCACCTGACTGCCTGCCCGGATCTGCCAGGCACAGTGCTTCAGTCCTCGTGAATTACATCGGTGCAAAACAGCCCGCCCTGATAGATGGCGTCTGCTTCGTCATGTTTCGGTGGTGTCTGTTCGGCATCCAGCTTGGAGCGGAACTGTTCCGAGCTGTCTTTCGGACTCCAGCCGAGATAACCGGCGGTGCTGTTGTCCCACCAAGTCGAGGCGTTGTCCGACACACCGTACAGCACCGGGCAGCCCAGTCGCGGGACGTTGAAAATACGCTCCGCCAGTGCAACCATATCATCCGCGCTTAGCCAGGAAGACATCATCCGGTGGCTCGAGGGCTCCGGAAAGCAGGAGCCGATGCGCACGCTGGCGGTCTCAATCCCGAACTTGTCGAAATACATGCGCGCCAGGGCTTCGCCGAACACTTTGGACACCGCATAAAGCCCGTCAGGCCGCACCGGTGATGTTTCCGCATTGAGCCGCGCCGTCTGTCTGTGAAAGCCGGTCACGTGGTGCGAGCTTGCAAACAGTATCCGCGGGCGGACCGAGGATTTGCGGGCGCCTTCATACAAGTTGAACATGCCTTCGATATTGGCAGCCTTCACGGTCTCCCAGGACCCTTCAACCGCCTTGCCGCCCATGTGGATGATGCCATCGCAGCCTTCAACCATTGCCTCAACCGCCGCCTTGTCGTCGAGGTCGCAGAACACGAGCTCTTCGTTCGGGCCTGCTTCGCCCAGATCCCTTCGGGCACTGACGCGGACGGTTTTGGCCAGGTGGCCAAGCCGCTGTCGGCAAATCGATCCTAGGCTGCCGTTTGCTCCGGTGATGAGCAGTCTTTCCAACATAGAATGGTCCTTTTTAATGGGGCGCCGCGCCGTCAGTCCTCCGGCAGGCGAAAGTGCGGCTGGGCAGAGGCGTCCCCGCCCAGCCTGGCTTCAGGCCGTTACTTGGTGTCTTGAACCGCCTTCAGAACTTCGCCGCCGTGCTTGGAGATGAAGTCTTCGTAGACAGGTCCCATACGTTCGGCGAACGCAGCGACATTGGCTTCGTTGATGGCCATGCCTTTGGCCTCCAGTTCCTTCAGCGCAGCATCTCCAACTTCGGCGGTCAGTTGGATTTCATAATCCTGGAGAGCCAAGGCCTCCTCGCTTAGGACGGATTGCTGCTCGGCGGTCAGACCGTTCCAGGTACTCATGCTGATGGCCACAATGCCCGGCGGGCGGAAATGCTGGGTCAGGGACAGATAGCTGCTGACTTCGTAGAACTTGTCGTTCACAACGTTGCCGGCCGCGTTTTCGCCGCCATCCAGCACACCCTGTTCCAGAGCGGTGTATAGTTCGCTGTAGGACATCGGAGTTGCAGAACCGCCCATTGCATTCACAGTGTTCACCATCAGCGGGCTTTCCATCACGCGGATCTTCAGCCCGGTCATGTCTTCCGGCGTGACAACCGGGCGGACCTTATTGAACACGTTGCGGTAGCCGTTGTCGAACCAGGCTAGAATCTTGAAGCCGCGCGCTTCGGCCAGCTCACCGTATTGGGCACCGACCGGGCCGGAGACCACCGCTTTGAAATGATCCGTGTCGCGGATCAGATAGGGCAGGCTGAACAGGTCAAACTCCGGAATGAAGCCGCTGACTGGTGCCGTCGACACCTGAGCCATCTGGATGCTTCCGAGCATCATGCCCTCGATATAGTCGCGCTCGCCGCCCAGCTGCGCCCCGTCCAGAACCTGGATGGTGAGCCCGGCATCGCGCGCGGCAACGCGGTCTGCGAACCAGCGAAGCGATACGTTGTGGTGGTGCGACGGGCCGGTGACGGACGCCACCCGGATCGTCGTTTCCGCTGCTAGAACGGGCTGCGCGATTGCGCCTGCCAGCAGGGCAGCTGCCCCGCCAATGGTTGAAAGAACTGTTCTGCGATTTAGCATGGTTTTCCTCCCTTTCATACAAGTCGATCTTCTTGTTTTCTTGCGCCGCTTGATGGCCCGCGCGGCGCAAATCTTTCCGCTCCTCTCGGTTTGGATCTTCTTGTGCCAGCGCTTACCGCTGCACGGCGAAGTCATCCGGTTCGGCCAGAACCAGCTTGTTCAGCGGGCGCACACCGTCCTCGGTCACAGCAACCACGACCTCGATCCGGTATCCGCCGCCGATCAGATCGTGCAGGTCCAACTTGACGGCCAGTGTCATACCTGCTTCCAGTTCGAAATCGCTGTCCGAGCTCAGGTTCGGAGGCTCCACCACGTCAAGGCCGACAGCGTGGCCGACGCCGCGCAGGCCTTTGGCATACGGTGTGAAATTGTCGGCGAAGCCGTGCGGTTCAAGCTCTTCCAGCAGGGTGTCGAAGATCGATCGCGCCGTGATACCCGGACGGATGGTCGGGATCACCTTCTTCAGGGCGCGGTGGCCGACAACCAAGGCCCGTTCCTGTTCAGGATCCGCGCCGGGCATCAGAATGGTGATACCGCCATCGTTGCAGTAGTGGCCAATGGCCGGGTTGAAATCGAGCATCACAAACTCGCCCGGCTGGATTTTCCGGTCGGTGGCGCGCCAGGCCGGGTAATTGGTGTTCGGGCCGGACATGACCACCGTGGCCGAGCCGATATCGGCGTTCATTTCCCGGGCAATGCCTTCGGCGAGACCGGCGACCTGGATCTCGGTCATGCCAACCTTGACCTCCTTGGCTGCGCGTTTCAGCACCGCATCGTTGATCTCGGCGGCCTGTTCCATCAGCTCGATCTCGGCCTCTGTCTTGATCTTGCGCAGGTCAAGCATGATGTCGTCGCGGTTTTCGATCTTGGCTTCCGGAACCGCATCCACCAGCTGCTCGTAGATTTCGAACGGCAGAATGTTCTTGCCGATCAGGCCAATTTTGCTGGCGCGGCCAACAATGGGGGCAAAGACCTGCGGGAAGTCGGAATAGGGGCGGTGAATACCGCGCACATCCTCAATCCAGCACATGTCCTTGGCGGCGTAGGCATTCAGGCGGCCCAGGAAGACAACCGGCTCATTGTCGCCGACAATCAGAACCAGCTGGGGTGATTCCTCGATCACGTTGATCGGTTTGTAGTTGGTCACATAGGTGGAATGGCCCGAGCGGTATTCATCCGAATAAATGATCAGCGCGTCATAGCCTTCCTCCTTCATCCGGCGGCGGAGGTTTTCAGTTCTTGTTCTCAGTTCGTCGGTTGAGATTGCCACAATGTAGCTCCTTATTTTGATTGGGTATTATTGGTCAGTGACCGAACAGGTTCGGGACGGTCATGACCAGGTCGGGGAACACGGCCACCGCAATCAGGACAGCGACCAGAACCGAGCAGAACGGGACGAGACCGCGGAATGCTTGGGAAATCGTGAGCCCTGCGATCGAGCAGCAGATGTATGTGAGGATGCCAACGGGAGGGGTGACCGAGCCGATCACAACCGCCATTACCAGCACCACGCCGAAGTAGACCGGGTCGATGCCAAGACCGAGGATCACTGGCAGCAGAACCGGGGTGAAGATGATCAGAATCGGGATGCCTTCGATGAACAGACCTAGCAGCAGGATGAAGACCAGGATCAGCAAGACCGCAATCGTCGGGTCCGACGACATACCGCCCAGCACCCGCAGGACCGCCGCGCCAAACCCGCCCCATGCCAGGATCCAGGCAAAGGATGTTGCCATCGCGATCAGGAACATGGCAGCGGCAGTGGTTACCGCGGCATCAACCAGTAGTTCGCCGACCAGCTTGAAGGTCAGAGTGCGGTAGACGAAGGTTCCGACAAGCGTTGCATAGGCAACCGCGACCACGCCGGCTTCGGTCGCCGTGAAGGCCCCGGAAAAGATCCCGCCTAGAATAATGACCGGCATGGCCAATGCCCAGAGGGCGTTGCGGAACGAAGGAAGCACCTTGGGCAACTCGCTCCGCGGCGGCGCCGGGTAGTTTCTTTTCTTCGCAATAACATACGCCATTGCCATCAGGCCTAAAGCGACCATCACGCCGGGCACGAAGCCGCCCAGAAACAATTGCGCGATGGAGACATTGGCAATGGAGCCGTAGATGACCATCAGGATGCTGGGCGGGATGATCGGGCCCATGGCGCTGGCCGAAGCATTGACAGCAACCGCATAGTCCGCATCAAAGCCGTTTTTTTTCATGGCCGGGATCATCATCGACCCAAGCGCTGAGGCATCCGCCGTCGCCGACCCGGAAATTCCGGAGAAAAACATGTTCGACACGATGGTCACATGCGCGAGCCCGCCGCGGATATGGCCTACAAGAGAGCGCGAGAAATTGACGATACGCTCGGTGATGCCACAGGCGTTCATCAATTCGCCTGCAATGATGAAGAAGGGGATAGCCAGCAGGGTGAAAGAATCTACCCCGACAAAGGCGCGCGTGACAATGCCGTTCAGTGGCAGCGTGCTGTCCAGCGCCAGGGTGACTGCCGATGCGATACCAAGCGCAAAGGCGATGGGCATATTGATCAGCAGCAAGATGAAGAATGTGGTGAAGAGAATGGCCAGCATCGACATGATCAGCCCCGTTGCTGCGTGGTCTGGCGCAGAATTGCGACGAAGCGTTCGACCGAGATCAGGGCAATCAGCCCCATCGAAATCGGGATCGCGATATAGATCCAAGCCATCTGCACGCCCAAGGCCGGTGAGCGCTGCATCATGTTGATGCTCAGGACCGGCAGGCTGGCGTAGATCACCGCTGCCGCAAAACAGGCGATCAGGACACAAGTCACCGCTTCAAGGCTGCGGCGCATCCGAGTCGGCAGCATGTTCGCAAACAGGTCGACACCCAAGTGAAAGCCCCGCGCCAGGCCGATTGCGCCTCCTAGGAAGACAATCCAGACAAAGCAATAACGTGCCATCTCCTCGGACCAGGGCAGCGGAGCCGCGATCACGTAGCGGAAGATGACTTGCGCAAGCGTGACAGCAACCATCACCACTGAAATCAATATTATTGCAGCCCTTGCGCCCGCAAGAAGGGTAGAAAGTACCCACGAGCTCCTCTCTCCGTTCAATTGCATGATACCTCCCGAAAATCAGTGCAGTTCCTTTGAAATCGATTTCACACGATGGCCGGTGCAAAGTCAATGTTTTTCTGTACAATCCCATTTTGCCCATATAATATTGGTCAAAAGTCTCGAGAAGGAGGATTTTGTGGCGGGAAATTTGAGAAAACGATTTCACGAAACGCCGCCTCGTGTGCGGGTAACCGATGTCGCGCGGCGGGCAGGCGTAGCGGCTGCGACGGTATCCCGGGCCATCAACAACCCGGACAAAGTCTCGCCGGACAAACGCGCCAAGATCGAAGCCGCCATGGCCGAGTTGGGATATGTACGCAACCATGCGGCACGGGCGCTGCGCTCGCAGCGCTCCCACATGGTCGGAGTTCTGATCCCGACTTTGGACTACGCGCTCTACGCCAGCCTGGTCGGAGCCGCTGGCAGGCAGTTTTCAGCCGCCGGCATCTCCACATTGATTGCCACTTTCGACTACGACCTGAAAACCGAGTTCAAAGAGGCCAGGCTGCTGCTTGAACAGGGCGCCGAGGCGCTTATCCTCATCGGCCAGGAGCATGACAGTCGGCTGTTCAGCCTGCTGGAGCAGTTCGATGTGCCTTTCGTCAGCACCTACGTCACGGATCCGGATGGCAAACTGCCAAGCGTGGGGTTCGACAATGCGGCGGCGGCTGCAAGCGTTGCCCGGCACCTGGTTCACCTGGGCCACCGGCGCATCGGCGTGATTTCTGGCAACACGCAGGACAACGACCGGACCGCCAAGCGGCTGCAGGGTATCCGGGACGAGTTGCAGTGCCATGGCATAGACCTCAACGACTCGATGGTGCTGGAGCGAGGCTATTCCATCGCAAACGGGAGGGAGGCCTGCGCCGCAATCCTGTCGCGGGTACAGCCGCCGCCGACGGCGATCATTTGCGGCAACGACGTTCTCGCACTGGGGGCCATCGTTGAATGCCGGGCACGGGGCGTCCGGGTGCCGGAAGATGTTTCCATTGCCGGGTTCGACAATATCGAATTGTCCCAGCACTCGAATCCGCCGCTTACGACGGTCGGCGTCCCGGCTGAAGAAATGGGCGGAACCGCTGCCACTTTCCTGCTGAACAAGTTAGAAGGCCGAGACGCCCCGCCGCACACATCGGTTGAAGTGCAGCTTATTCTGCGGGAGTCCACCGCGCCCCCGGCCGCCTGATCCGGCTGTGCAGGCAAATACGAAATGTCAATGCCGGGAACGGCCTGAAGACACCCCGGGGAGATCAAAAATGCGAGACCCAAGGGCAATCGCCCGATCCATGTTCAACGCCGCGGTTCGCCGGGCCGATCCGGCCGAGGCCCTGCGCAGCCACCTTCAGCCGCAGGCCGCAGAAAACGGCAGGTGCTTTGTCGTAGCCGTAGGCAAGGCGGCAATCCCGATGATGCGAGAGGCCCTGCAGCTGCTGCCCAGGGTGGATGCGGCCCTGGCGGTGACCAATCCGGAAAACCTGTGCGCGCTTGAAGGTACCACTGTGATTGCCGGCTCTCACCCGCTGCCCGACGCTTCCTCAGCAGCCGCCGGAAAGGCGGTCGCAGATCTCCTGCGGCAGGTAGAAGCCGAAGACCGGGTTGTGGCCCTCATTTCGGGCGGCGGCTCCTCGTTGATGGTTCAGCCCGAGGAGGGTATCGCACTGGAGGACCTGACCCGGGTCAATGCGGCCCTTCTGGCCAGCGGGCTGAGCATCGGCGGTATGAACCTGGTGCGGCAGCAGATAGACGCCCTCAAGGGCGGAGGGCTGTTGCGGCTGGCCTTCCCCGCCACGGTCGAAGCCTACGTGCTGTCCGATGTCATCGGTGACGATCTGCGCGCCATCGCCTCCGGACCGACGGTGTCGCCGATCGGCACGCGGGCAGATGCGGCACGGCTACTGAAGGGTGCGAACCTCTGGCCGGATCTGCCCGAAAATGTCCGGGCGAGCCTGTCAGAGCCTGCGGACCTCGCCCCGCTTCCTCCGGCGGAGAATAGGATCATCGGCTCAAACCGCAGCAGCCTGGAGGCCATGAGAGACGCTGCGCCCAAGCACTATCCTGCCCGGATCGTGAATGACGGGCTAATCGGCAATGTCGCCGAAGCGGCTGAAACAATTCTTCAATCGGCAAAAGAAGCGGAGGGTCCGGCAGCCTTGATCTTCGGTGGGGAAACCACCGTGCAACTGCGTGGCGGCGGACGCGGCGGGCGCAATCAGGAACTGGCCCTTCGTGTCGCACGAGGAGCCGAAGGCCTCCTGGATCCTGGCTGGGTGTTCCTGTCAGGCGGTACAGACGGGCGTGACGGCCCGACTGAAGCAGCGGGGGGAATCGTTGATGCAGGCACATTGCCGAGATTAATGAAGGCGGGCGGCAATCCAGAGCAAATGCTGCAAAACAACGACAGCCACACCGCTCTGAAGCTTGCCGATGACCTGCTGATGACCGGTGGGACCGGCACAAATGTTGCTGACGTCCAAGTGTTCCTTCGGCCAGCATCCTAGCGCCACGACGGCTAAGGCCGACGCAGTTCTGCATGCCTGATCGAGTTAAGCTTCGAAGAACCTGGGTCCGCTTGTAAAAATGCGCGCCCCGAACCCCAATGACCATGTAGCTGTCTCCGGCAAGTGTGATATCGCCTATTCTGTTGCAAAGGGCCATACTCACAGCTCGGGAGAGATGCTCTAACGTTTGCGGCGAAAGACCGCCACCCGCCGGTTCCGTGGAAGACACCCGTTCGCGAACGCAGGATTCCGACGCTCCAGCGATGCGCGCGCCCTTCTTTTTTGGCTTTTCGTCTTTGCTGCGGTGAGGGAAAGGTCTTTGCCAGTTTCCGGAGGTTCTGGGCGGTGGCGGCGAGGAGAAATTCGTCGTTTGCGCCACATGGGCCGTGTTGACCGCGCCTTCCGAGGCCGAGGATGCACTTTAGGCGCGAGAAGAGCATCTCGATTGTCCCGCGCCCTAGTCATTGGCCGTTGAACATCGCTGCGCTTTGCCTGAATGGCCGAGTTTCTCTCTCCTTTGCAGAAGTTTTTTTCGGCAGTGCAGCGGTGCGGCGTACAGAGTGCGCGCGCAGAAAAAATTTTTCACTTCTGCTTTGGGCTCCGACCGGGCGTTCGCCGCGCCAGGCGTGAATGACGGCAGGCAGCCCATGTTGCCAATTGCGCCCCGCGCAACTGTACGTGGTGCCGCCTGCGATAGCCCAACAAATGAATTGCTGCTTCAGATCTCAAGATCCTCGAGGGGCTTCCCAGCTTCCAAAGCTTCGTGGACCCAAGCAGGTTTACGCCCGCGGCCGCTCCAGGTTTGGGATCGGTCAGCTGGATTGGCGTATTTAGCAGGTGCCTTTGCGCTTGACTTACGCCCCTTTCCGCCATGCAGAGCAATAGCCTCTTCAAAGGCCACGCCATGTTTTTCCGCAATGGCCAGCATTTCGGCATAAGCGCTTTTCTTTGCCTCGTCCTCTACTTCCACTTTGCGGACTTCGATTTCCTTGGCCAGCGCTTCCAATTCAGCGGCACTCAGCCCCTTTAGATCAATTGCCATATTTCACCTGTGTTTTCAGTTGTTCTCGGTCAAAGCAGATATACCCTTCTGAGGCAAGTAGCTGGCCACAGCGGTGCGGTATCCGTCGCAGTCCGATTTGGGGCCGGAGGCTGCTGATCGCACCTGGCGTTTGAACTGCCCCCTCCGGCTTGGCGGTTCACTACACCGCTCCGAGAAACCATATACAACGCATGCACCACGACCTTGACCATTTCGAGAGGATCGCTCGCGCCACTATAGCTTCCCTGCCGAGGGCCTTCAGGCCAGCTGCAGATAACGTCATTCTGCGCATTGCCGAATGGCCTGCGCCGACCATGCTGGACGAACTTGGTTTTGCAGATCCATATGAACTGACGGGGCTCTACGAGGGAATACCTATGACCGAGAAATCGGTTCTCGATATGGCGCCACCTCCGGATGTTGTCTGGCTCTTCCGACAGCCGATTTTGGCGGAATGGCGTGACCGCGGTGATGTCGAACTGAACCAGTTGATCGCGCATGTTGTTATTCACGAGTTCGCCCATCATTTCGGATGGACTGACGAGGAGATCGCAGCCATCGACCAATGGTGGGTCTGAACCGCTCTTCAATGCCCAGGGGAAGTTGGCATTCGAGCTTACAGGTGATGTTGCCAAGACGATGGGGTGCCGCGAGTGCAGTCGACGGTTCGCAGCCGGCATCCGACATTGCGATAGTTGCGAATTATCAATCCCGCAGCTAAAAATTCCCGACATCGCCGGGAGAAGTCTCATGGGCCAATCACATCAAGAGCTTGATCGCCTCAACGCGCTGCTGCATGCGCTGCCCGTCGAAAACATGCCTATGTCGCTTAGCGAACTTGATGGCTACGTGACCGGCATTCTTTCTTGTAGTGACATGATCCCGCCCTCGGAATGGCTGCCCCATGTCTGGGGCGAGACCGGCGAAGCACATTTTCCTGACCAGAAAGCCGCAGAAGAAACGATCGGTGCAGTCATGGCGCATTACAATTCGGTGGCCGACGCGATGTCCCGCTCGTTTTGGATCGAGCCTGTCTACGAGGTTGATCCCAACAGCGATGAGACGATGTGGGAGCCTTGGGTCGATGGCTTCACCCGCGCCATGGGCTTGCGGCCGGAAGCTTGGGAACGCCTGCTCGATCAGACCGACGAAGAGACGCGGGCCACGATGATCTTTTTGATGGCGTTACAAGACATCTACACTGGCCAAAGCAAGTTCACGGACGACGAAATTGACCAGATCGACCTTGAAGCCCCCGATCTGATCCCGAATTGCGTAGCGACAATTCTGCACCAGTCACGTCCTGAACTTTCCCGCCCTGAGCCTGAAATTCTTTCCGGCATGCCTTTCAAGGCTGGTCCTCGACCAGGTCGAAACGAACCGTGCTCCTGCGGGTCGGGCCGCAAATACAAACAGTGTTGTGGTCGGAACTGACTGATCTCCAAAAATTTCATAGCAACCACCCGCAGAGCGAGGCACCGGTCTAATCGGGGAGGATCTCGCAAACCGACCTGTCATCGGATCGGACCGCATGGGGCGGATCGGCTGCACCCAGCCCGGAGCGGTCATTGGCGGGGACACTATGCAAAAGATGCTGCCGCTGCAAAAAAATCCTCGCCGGCTTCCGAAAAGCAGTCGTTGAACCGCCTTGGCGCGCTGCCTTCAATGCTGCAGTCAGCACCAGAGGTAGATGTGCGCAGGAAGCGCCCTTTGCAAACACGGCCGTTTGACGCAGCCAGCTGAGGCTTTCTGCTGCGGCGCAGCCCACTGTTCCTGCCATTCGCTGCGACTGCGAGATTTTGGAACCGGTGCGCCCACAAAGCCGGACGGAGCTGCCGCTTTCACTGAAGAAACCAATGGCTGCACTTGGTGCTTCCGCACGACAAGTTCGAGTTTGTGCTCAACAAAAGAGCTTTGACAATCTGGTCGTGTCGATTCCCTTGCAAACCAACCCCTCGGGCTTGAAGGACGGCGTGTCTTCTCCTGCGACAATTGCATTCACAACGGATTCTTCCACGCATTCGACAGCTGCAAGGTAAAAAGGATCAAGCAACTCCATGTTGAGTTCGGTGCGCGTCGTCAGCGCCGTTTCCATCTGCGGCATGCGCTGTTCGTTGGCGACGGAAAGCGCCAGGAAAATGTCGCCCGAATTGTTCCCCCCCGGGCTGCCCCCACGCCCGATGCCGATAGCTGCCCTTTTGGCGACCTGCCTCAGTGACAGGGCGGACAAGGGAGCATCGGTGGCGAGTATGACGATGATCGATCCGGTTTCCTGTTCGAGGATCCGGTCTTCGGGCATCATTTTCCCGACTGGTTTTCCAAGGATGTTGAGCCATGGCCGGATCCCATGGTTGGCCTGTACGAGTGCGGCCACGGTATAAGTTTCGCCCCCGATTTCGATCCGCCGAGAGGCGGTTCCTGTGCCCCCTTTGAACTCATAACAGATCATGCCATTGCCGCCGCCAACAGCACCTTCGGCAACCGGCCCGGATGTGGCGCTGTTCAGCGCGGCGATCGCATGCTCGGAGGTGACATGTTGGCTATTGATGTCATTCAGAACGCCATCATAGGTTTCTGCCACAACCGGCATGGCCCAGGCATGCTCTTTACAGAAATAGTCCTTATAGGTTTCAATCATCCAGCGGGTTGCCCCATGATGGGCCATACCGACAGAATGGGTATTGGTGATGCAGATGGGGCCCGCGAAGTAACCGGCATCGTTGATCCAATGGGTGCCGGTCATCTCACCATTGCCATTGAGGGCATATTGACCGGCCCAGACCGGCATGGGTTCCGATGCGTCCCCGCGCGGCAGGATTGCCGTCACGCCGGTCCGGATATTGCGGGATTGGTCCGTCAGC
This sequence comes from Leisingera thetidis, assembly GCF_025857195.1. NCBI lineage: Bacteria > Pseudomonadati > Pseudomonadota > Alphaproteobacteria > Rhodobacterales > Roseobacteraceae > Leisingera > Leisingera thetidis. The sequence continues at coordinate 170,186 of NZ_CP109789.1, forward strand.
GTTGTGAACCCGACCTTCAAACCTTTGATATCTGTGATGGCATTATAAGGGCCGGTTTCACCGTTAAACGGCAGGCCCAGATCGCGCGCACGAGGTTTTACGTTCATGATTTCGCTCGTCTGTCAGTTTCGGGGAGCAGCCCACCAGGAATCCCCGGCAGGCAATCCGGCTCATTTTTTCAGGTTTGTCCAAATTTGGTCATACACAGCCTGAGTTGCTTCGTCGCACGCTTCAACAAAAACCGGTGTACCTGCGGTCGCAGGCGGATTCGCTTCCGGCAGCGTTGCCAGCTCGGGATCAAGGAATGCCTCGGCCTCGGACACGCCGGTGCCATAGCGCGCATAGTTGGAAACGACTGCAATGTTTTCAGGCTCAAGCAGGAAGTCCATGAATTTCAAAGCATTTTCACGGTTTGGCGCATCTTTCAGCAAAACGACATTGTCCATCCAGACAACATATCCCTGCGTCGGGAAGGCATATTTTAAGGTTTCTTTTTCAGCGCGAGCCTTGGCGGCGAAGCCGTCGGTAATTTGGCCGACGGCCACATCACCCGACACAAGCACTTCTCTTGCGGTGTCCGAATTGAAAGAGGTCCAGTGCTCTTTAGCGCTCATCAGCATATCGTTCAGCGCTTTCAGCTGCTCGCGATCCGTTGAACATTGGGGGAAACCCATATGCAGGGCTGCCAGAGCAAAGAGATCACTCTGACTGTCCAGCAAGTTAATTTTGTTGGACAGTTCCGCTGGTGGGTTGAACAAGATATCCGTTGTATCAATGTCGCCGCCATATTTCGCGGTATCAACCATGAACGACGAGGACCCCCACTGATAAGGAATTGAATGCGTTCGCCCTGGATCAAAGATGGGGTCTGCCCATTCGGGCGATATGTTTGACTTGTTCTTCAGCTCTCCGTCGGCAATGGTGTCCAGCAGGCCATCCTGGCTCATGATTTTTACCATGAAATCTGTGGGCACAGCCACGTCATAGGTGCCAAGCGCGCCTGCTTTGAGAGAAGCCAGCATCGCTTCATTCGAGTCGTAGGTGTCCATTGTCACCGTAACACCGGTCTCTTCGCTGAACTTGTCCAGCAGCGCCTGCGGGATGTATTCGAACCAGTGATAAATTACTAATTCCCCCTCAGCGAATGCTGAGGAAGCTGAAAGAGCAAGCGCAAATGCAGATGTGGTAAGGCGTCTCATGATTTTCCTCCAAGTTGTTTGTTTTGCCTTGTCAGGCTCAAAGACGCGGGCGTGAAACTACGGTTGCACGCACCTGGCAGATCGCACTGAGCCATTTCCGGAAACCTTGCATGAAACTGGCAGTTATAATAGCAAATGATGTGAATGACAGAAAGATAACACAAATGGATGCAAACCCTGTATTCAAGAACATTCGCGCGAATTTGCCCCGGCTGACCAAGTCGGAGGCGGGCATAGCCCGGTATATTCTGAACAACGAGGCGCGCATCGCGCTGGAGACCGGCGCATCTCTAGCTGCGGCCACACGGGTCAGCGAAATCACCGTCAGCCGCTTTTTGAAGAAGCTCGGCTATCGCGGCATCCGTGATCTCAAGGAACAGCTGAAAACCCAAGCCCCCCAGACGCAGGTGGACAGCACTGAGCGTTTCATGCGACTCCTGTCCAGCAGCGACAACATGATCCTGGAAGCGGAAAGCGATGCAATCCGCAAGCTCTCCAGTCAGCTCGCCCGCGAGGAGTGGCCGAGCATGATTGCATCCGTCCACCAGGCGGAGAGAGTGTTTGTGACCGGTTTTCAAACGGTGCGCGGCATGGCGGAAGACTTTGCCCGTCGGCTTGGCATCGTCAGGGATGCTGTCCGTCATCTTTCCGTCCACGAAGGCGGTTTGGTGGAATGGGCGCCTCCGGCACCCTCCATCCAGGATACGAAAAACGTCCTGATTTTGATTGACATTCAGCCCTATGCCCGGGAAGCGGAAAAGACCTGCAGGATCGCCAAGGGGATGGGTTTTCAAATTGTCGTTTTTACGGATGAATTCAATAACTGGGCCTATGGCTACACCCAACATGTCTTTCACATAGAGTCCAAAACTGGCCTGTTCCTTGAATCAACGGCTGCATTGAATTCGATGTTGAATTTCGCAATACATGCAGTCGCGGAACGGGAGCCCGAGATATCACGCGCTCGGATTGAGAATTGGCTCGAAATGACGAAAGAGCTAAATCTCTTTAGCTGAACCCCTGTCAGATTTTCTGCCCTCTGCTGAAAGTCACGGCGCTCATCACAAAATAATTCCCGCAAAACCTACGCATCAGGATGAAAGCGCTTCCTAAGCTGACATTAATACACTTTGCAGCAATCAGTACTCTGGACTCGGAGCTGCCTTGCGGCAGCGCAGCGGGCTGGTCACCGGCTAGACGGTTACCCTCGCTGTCGCTGGTGACCACAGGCAGCGTGGGGATGAGCACACAATCGGTGTGATTGGCCGCCGCAACGTACTATTCCGGTTTCACAGGAAGCTTCTACCTGAAAACGGCGGCATAGCGTGGCGCGAAGAACTTCGCAAAGGCCTTTACTTCGGGGCGCCGATACGCCTCTGGCGCGATCAGCATCAAGTGCTCCGAGTTCATTTCTTCCAGCGGGGCAAAGCATTGGATGAGCGTGTCATCGCTTTCGGCAAGTTTCACGTTCATGATGCCAAGACCATGACCCGACCGGATCGCGGCATGCATCAAATCTATCTCGGAATAGGTTTGCTTGATCTGATCAGGTTCCGCATTGCGGATCAGCCAATCGTGATAGGCTGATGGCACACCTTCACGCAGGAAGCTGACAAACGTATGGTTGAACAGGTCTTCGACCGAGGTCGGCAACCCGCGTTTTTCAGCGTAGGAACGGGATCCGAACAGCGCGTAACGCGCGGTGCTGATCTTGCGGCAGATCAGGTCTGGATGGGGGGGACTTCTTGTCACGCGCAATGCTACATCCGCTTCGCCAGCCGATAGATCCAGGACTTCGACGCTGGGCAGGAATTCGAAGCTGACATCGGGGCGGAGCAAAGAGAACTCGCTGAAGATCGTTGCAACCCGGGGCGAGAAGTTGCCGGAATAGGCCGTGATCCGGATCGGCCTTGTGCTGCGCAGCGTTTCAACCGTCTGGGCCAGGCAGGTTGCCGCCGCTTCGATTTCTTCCGCGTTCCGCAGGATCGTTCGTGCTGTTTCGGTCGGCCGGAAGCCGCGCGTGTCCCGCTCGAACAGGGTTATGCCAAGCTCATGCTCAAGCGCCTCAATGCGGCGCGCAACGGTTGGCTGGGCCATGCCGAGTTGGCGCGAGGCAGCCAAGGTGGACCCCGCGCGCACGACGGCAAGAAAGACCCTGATTTCTGACCAGCTCCGGAATTCGTTCTTCATTTTTGTAGAATAGCACATCGCCGCGGCCGATACCGGGAAAATCGCGAAGCTGCTACAGTGGGAGCATCTTCGCAGCAGCAGAAAAGGCCCGAGAGATGAACGCATTTATGACCAGCGCCCGCACTGTCCCGCCGCTTCAAAAGGTTCTTGACTTCATCCAGCGTGTTTTTAACTTCGCCCCGCGTCCCCGCCCTGAGGAAACGCAGCCCGATGACGCCCGGGTCCGGCGGGAATTCATCTGGGAGGTTCTTTCCCGCAACCCGGATGCCTTTTCCAGCGACGCCGACGTCCAAAGCATGATGAGTATGTATCCCGGCAGGTTCTGACTAGTTCGGGGCCGACCTTGAGCGCCAATCCGCCGTCCGCTGCAGACCGTCGAATGGCCACTATCGGGCCTGTCGCGCCGATCGGCAAAGCCCAGCCGCCTTTGCTTCGCAAAGTCAGGAAACTGCGGGTCGCTGCCACCCGTGCCGAACACAGCATCATGCACTTTGCGCTTTGAGCGCTCATAGCCTTCGTGAGCCAGGCGGATAGGCTGTGCCACCCTTTGGCGGCGAGTAAACCCATGCGAAAATACCAAATGGCGCTGTGAAATAGGATTTCACGCAAACCAGGCAGAGTAAAGCAAATCGTGGGACGGTTGCCGAAAAGACTGTTCAGATGTACGCTATTTTTACTCATGATGCGCCCAAGTTGTGATAACAAACGAAAGGGCATAGAATGTCAGCTGTTCCGGACTGGCATATTGTCGGCGAATGGTTTGATAACTGCAGCTGCGCCGTAGCTTGCCCCTGCACGTTCGGTCAAGCACCGGATAACAATCTCTGCGAGTTCGTTTTATTCTACTATATCAGGGAAGGTCATTTTGAGACCGTCCAACTTGATGACCTCTGCCTTGCCAGGGTCGGATACTTTGAAGGAAATCTCTGGGACTACGAGGCTTATGTTCGTGGCGGGGCCATTATTGATGTCCGAGCCAGTCATGCTCAGGCCGAAGCAATTACGGAAATATTCTCTGGAAGTGTTGGTGGTTGGCCGCAGGAATTCGCCAAATGCGGAGGGAGGGGTAGAGAATCTCTTGGTTCCGAACGCGGTGCATTTTCATTTGAGATTGCACCCAACCAGTCTCGGTGGGGCGTTGATGTACCGGGTAAAGTTAAAGCGTGGGCAAAAGCGCTAAGTGGACCGACAAGCGCTCCAGGAGAACCTCCAAGATTGAAAAACTCTCCAGGTTGTGAGGTGGGCCCTGGTCAGATTGTCACGTGGGGTAAATCAACAGTTTGCAAAGTAAACGCATTCGGCTTCGAATTTTCGTGGACCGTGAGTTCTTCAAAGCATTGCCCATTTGATTGGCACGGAACGGATTCCTTTTAGGCTCAAGATCCATTGATTTCCTTCTGGCAGCGTGTTTCACGGTTCAAAAAACGAGCGGTGAGCGTGCCTGATCTCTTCTGGCTTACGGACGCGCAGATGGCGCGCCTGAGCCCTGTTTCCCGAAGTCCCAGGGCAAGCCGCGTGTCGATGACCGTCGTGTGTTGAGTGGGATTATCTTCATCAATCGTAATGGGTTGCGATGGCGCCTCCCCCTGCTGAATACGGTCCCCAAAAGACGTTGTATAATCGGTGGAAGCGGTGGAGCGACAAAGGCATCTTCGCGCAGATGATGGCTGGACTGGCTGCCGGGCATGGCGAAGATAAGACCGTGATGATCGACGCGACCTACCTCAAGGCCCACCAGACAGCGACCAGGATGGGCGTGGGAAAGGGGGGGCGGTCGCCTGATTGGCCGGACCAAGGGTGGCATGAACACGAAGCTGCACGCGATCTGCGACAGCCAGTATCGTATCAGGCAGCTCGGCCTGCCGACGGTCCGCTTCCAGGAAAGTGACCAAGGAATTTTGGTAACCGCCCGATTTGACTTGCTGTTACCCATAAGTGTCTGGCGGCGTTGCGATACGGGCTCCTTCGACGAGGTCGGCGAGGCGGGAGAAGCCTCGCCATATGACGGTCGTCCCCGGTGGCGCGTCGGAAGCGCGGTCGAGATAGCCTCCGAGGCGCGCGACCGCTCTGACATAAAAAATCAAGATTGCGCGGTTCTTGCCGCTTTCTGTCCGGGGTCGCGAGTTCGAGCATGCGGCGCTCAGCTTCGGTGAAGACGGCAGCCGAAGATGCTTCAGGTGCCTCCCGGCACAGCATCGTCAGCCATGACACGCGCCAGGCCACGACGCAGCACAACGCGATGCAATTGGCCAGACGATCAGCCGTGGCCAAGCGCAGCTCTTCGATCCGGCACCCGGTTTTAAGGGTCCGGAAAAAGGTCTCGATCTTCCACCGCAGCGCGTACCACTCGAGCTTGTGTACAGCGTCCGCGTGGGTCGCCACCGGCAGGTTCGTGATCAGCTTCCAAATGACGGGCGCCCGGCCTTCCGGCGGGTCGAACTCCTCGGCGTGGATGATCTGGAGGTCCTGATGCCGGTATTTCCGCTGTTTGCCGATCGGCGGCCGGACCGTCATTGTTGCGTACCGGACCGACAGCACAGCGCGATGATCCTTGCCCTGCGCGTCGCGGAACCGGACTTCGTGGGTTCCGCTCGACTGCACCTCCGCCATCACCTTGGCAATGGTTGTGCCGCCATCCTCCGCCAAGCGGTCGACACAACTCCGGACGAGGAAATTCGTCCCGAGTTCTTCAGCCAGGCAGTAGAGCTCGTAGATGTCGCTTTCCCGGTCGCCGACATGCACACAGCGCTCGGGCGCGCCTGCCAGCTCAGTGGACAGGCGCAGATTGTCGAGCCAGCGCATGCTTTCCTTCTGCTCGATCGGTACCCGGGTCGGATTGATCTTGCGCTTGAGCGCGGCGGTCCCTTTGAACTTTGCGCGCGACCAGAACTTGGCGGCGGTCAACCCCAGCGGCAGCCCGTCAGACGTGATCGCCAGGCTGGCATGCATCAGAAGACCGCAGACCGCATGCTTCTGGTAGCGGCCTTCCTTCAACTTGCGTCCGGTCGACACTTTCGTGAACCCGATCTTCTCCGGAGCCGAGCGCTTGAAGGAGAATTCCGTAGTGTCCTGCAGGATCAGGATGGGACCGTCGGTCGCCTGGATGCGCAGGGCAGAGGCGGCGAAATGGCCCTCAAGGATCTTGTCTTCGCTGACATTTCCATTGGAAAAGAAACGGTAAGCAGCCTTGGTATTCGACCAGTCCTGGAACGCCGTGGGCAGCGATTTCCCCGGCCGCTCCCCGAGAGCCTCGAGCATTGCCCCGAGCCGACGGTTCAGCCGGGCGTCACCCAAATCACACCCGGCGGTTTCCGTTTCCACCCACTTCTGCCCCATGCCCGCACCTCAATTATTCGGTGCCACATGACGAATCATGACCGGGGCTTCTCGGGCAAGACCAAGTCTTGTGGGTGAATCAATTCGCCACACGACTTGTGGGTAACTTCAAGCCGATTTGAACCGCCTGCTCGTTTGTCCTGGAGATTGCTAAGAGACGTCCATAAAGACGTCTTTAATGACGTCTCCTACAGGGAGGGAGGCAGCTGTGCGGGGCGAAATTCTTGGCTTGGAGCGTCGGCGCCGCTGGAGTGACGACGAGAAGTTGGCGATTGTGCTTTCGGTCGGGGTGAACGGCGCGACCGTGTCGCAGGTCGCACAGCGCCACGAGATCAGGCGGCAGCAGATCTATGCCTGGCGATACGAGCTGAGGAGGAAGGGGCTTCTGACGCCAGACGACGCGACGCTATTCCTGCCCGTCGATATTACGTCGCCGCCGGAACCGCCGGAAGCGTGCGCCCCTGAAGCGAGCTTGGCGTTGATTGAGGTGGTTCTGCGCAATGGTCGCAGCTTGCGGGTCGATGCCCATGTGGATGCGGCGGTGCTGACCCGTTTGATCCAGGCGGTGGAGGCGGCATGATCGGCCCGGGCACCGGCATTCGCGTTTACCTGGCCTGCGGTCACACTGATATGCGCAAAGGTATCGCGGGGCTTTCAGCGATCGCGCAGGATGTCTTGAGGCAGCGGCCATCGAACGGTGCCGTGTTCGCGTTTCGAGGGCGCCGCGGCGACAGGGTGAAGCTTCTGTATTGGGATGGCCAGGGCTTTTGCCTGTATTACAAAGTCCTGGAGAAGGGTCGTTTCCCATGGCCTGCGGCGACGGATGGCAGCGTGCGTCTGACCGCCGCTCAATTGGCCATGCTCTGGGAGGGGATCGACTGGCGCAGGCCGGATTGGGGCGCGCCACCAGCCCGGACGGGCTGATTTATCTCTCTGGAATTGTTTGTTTTTATGGCGTCCGATCTGGGAGAATGGTATCCACCACCATGTCCGTAGAAGCCACGCCTCTCCCCAATGATCCCTCCGTTCTGAAGGCGATGATCGCCGCGTTGCAGGCGGAGAACCAAAAGATGTCCGCCAGTTTGCGGGCGCATGATCTGCTGGTTCAGGCGCTGCGCGTCCGGATTGCCAGATTGCAGAAGCAGAAATTCGGCTCCAGTTCGGAAAAGATCGAGCGGGAGATCGAGCAACTGGAACTGGCGCTGGAGGACCTGCAGGTTGCGCTCGCCGAGGCGGATGAACTGCCGCCGGAGGGCGATGATGAGCCGGAGACGGACAACCAGACCCCGGAACCAGCCGAACCGCGGGAGTCGAGGCGCCGCCGTCCGAAGGTGTCGCAGGACACGCCGCGCGAACGCCGCGAGCTTGACCCCGGCGACAGTTGCCCGGATTGCGGGGGCGATCTGCGTGTGGTCGGGGAGGATGTCAGCGAGCTGATCGACATGATTGCAGCCCAGCTGAAGGTCATCGAGATCGCGCGTATCAAGAAATCCTGCCGGCGCTGCGAGCGTATGGTTCAAAGCCCGGCACCCAGCCGTCCGATCCCACGGAGCATGGCGGGCCCGAACCTTCTGGCTTATGTGCTGACCTCGAAGTTCGACGACCACGTGCCGTTGTATCGTCAGAACGAGATCTTCGCCCGCATGGGGGCAGACATCCCTGACACGACCCTGGTCGACTGGTGCGGCGGGGCAATGAAGACGCTGGCGCCGCTGATCGAGAAGATCGAGGCCGAGATCATGGCCAGCAATCTTCTGCACGCAGATGACACGCCCATCCGGGTTCTCGATCGCGGCCGCCGCGACAAGGGGCTCGGAAAGGGCGTCAAGAAAGGCCGGATCTGGGCCTATGTCCGGGATCAGCGCCCATGGGCGGGCACGGCCCCGCCGGGTGCGGTCTATCACTTTGCCCCGGACTGGAAGGAAGAGCATGTCCTCGCCCATCTTGGCGAGACCAGCGGCATTCTCCAGGCTGATGGCTACAAGGGGTATGCCAAGCTCTATGCCGCGGACCTGGACGGCAAGAGCCAGTTCCGGGAGGCCGCGTGCTGGGCGCATCTTCGCCGCGACTTTCACGATGTCTGGACCGCGACGAAATCCGCAATCGCGCGCGAGGCGCTCGACCGTATCGGCAAGCTCTACGACATCGAACGGGAAATCAGCGGCAAGCCTGCCGAACTGCGGCTGGCCGTGCGCCAAAAGGAAAGCAAGCCCAAGGTTGATGCGTTCCGGGACTGGGCCGAAAGGCAGCTCACCCGTATTCCCGGTAAGAGTGATCTGGCCAAGGCGTTCCGCTACGGGCTGAGCCGCTGGGCTTCATTCACGCTGTTTCTGGAGGACGGGCGCGTGGCCATCGACAACAATCCCGCCGAGCGCGCGCTGCGGCCCATTGGCGTTGGCAGGCGGAACTGGCTATTCGCGGGTTCGGATACCGGCGGTGAAACGCTCGCCCGCGCCATGACCGTCATCGAGACGGCAAAGATGAACGGCCTCGATCCGCAGGCCTACCTCGCAGATGTCTTGGACCGTATCCACGATCACATGGTCAACCGGCTGGCCGAATTACTCCCTTGGAACTGGAAGCCGGCAGATCAGAAACGCAGCGAGGCTGCGTGATGGCAGCGACGACCTACGTCTGCTCCATCGCCCATGTCGCCAGCCTGCTGGGCGAGGATCCTGGACTTCTCGAGGCCATCGTCAGCAACGACGACAACCTCTCCTACGGCAACATCGTCAGCGTCCACATCGGACGGGACGACTACATTACGGCGCTGACCGACGAGGGCATCGACGAATTGCGCGACATGCTGGCATCAGCACGAGTGTCCGTTGAGGCATGGCACAGCTTCCTCGAAGACTTCGTCGCTGAGCCCGACATCATCGCCCGCGTCAACAATCAACCGCTGCGGTAAAAATCGGGCGCTTACGAATTTTGCGCCGGCAGCATCGTTGGCGCGGCTCCCCTTGTCTACGGCCGCTTTGGGCTGCCTGGCGTCGTCTGGCAGAAGCGTCCTGGTGAAGTTTCGCTGCAACCCTGCCGCCGCATCGCCGCAAGTCGGCAAAGAGCCCATAATGCCGGATGCTGCACCGCGTTCGAGCGGCTGCTACCGGGAAGGTTCGGCCTGATGCGATTACTCAGGCAGGCCGGCCTTGAGCAGGTCATCAGCCCATTTGTCGACGTAAGGACGATGCTTGTATCTGAGCTTCCTGATATCGGCCACAGTCTGATCCGGTTCGTTTTTTCATGTAGGCCGCGATCATTACGCGTGCTTCATCAACACGTCCAACCTGAACCAAAGCAGCCGCCAGTGTGCGGCGAACCCCGTTTGGTGGGTTTACCATTTTCTGCAAAGTCGCAATGGCTTCGTCATGCTGACCGGCCATGTATTGGGCCCAGCCCAGATTCCAGAGATACCATTCCGGGTAAAAGGGATTGTAGCGCATCGCCTCCTGAGCCTGGGCGACCGCTCGGCCGGCGTCTCCTATCGAAACCAGGAGTTCAACCATCTCCATCAGTAATCTTGGATCATTCGGATTGAGCAGAAGTGCCTGGCTGTAGGCGGAAAGTGCCTGATCGGACTCGCCTCGTGCCAAATGGACATGGCCGAGCGCCCACAAATTCCAATAGTCATTGGGATTCAGTGCCACAGCTTTTCGAACGTTGGAGAGGGCCAGATCCAAAGATTCTGACGTGTCTTCGACCCATTCGTAGCGCCAGTCACTTGCATACAAGAAGCCCAATTGCGCGTATGCCCTGGCGTAATCCGGATCTAGCTCTATAGCTTTCTCGAGCGAACGGCGCGCCTTGCCGTTGTTTTCCTTCCCCCAAGCCAGATAGTGGTAAAAGCCCCGCTGATAGTAGTCGTAAGCGCTGAGGTTTTCTGTCGGCCGGTTCAGGGCGCGCTCGAATTCCGCATTGGTCACCTTGACTTGAAGTGTCCCAGCGATCGTCTTGAGGATCTCGCTTTGAATGGCAAAGAGATCTTCTGCCTTGCGGTCGTACCGTTCAGCCCAAAGATGATAGCCGCTCAGAGCGTCAATTAGCTGGACGTTGATGCGGATTGTGTCGCCAGTTCGCTGAATGCTGCCCTCAAGCACGTAGCGGACCCCAAGCTCTTCAGCCACTTGCTGCACTTTGACCGCCTTTCCTTTATAGGAAAAGGTCGAATTGGCGGAGATGACAAACAGGCTTTTGAATTTCGAAAGATCCGTAATCAGATCATTGGCAATGCCATCCGCAAAATACTGCTGTTCCGGGTCGTTGCTCAGGTTTGAAAAAGGCAGCACGGCAAGCGATGGCTCGTCCGGCAAATCATAGGCCATCCTGTCAATTCTTGCCGGACTGAAATCCGGGCCTTGCGCTTGCCACCAGACCGCGCCGCCGATCACAACGGCGAGAACTACTACGGCTGAGATCAGCGCCAGTCGCCAGCGGATCCGGCCCGGCGGCTCTCTGGCCGGTGTTTTCGGTGGCGCCTCCGTTGTCTCTCCAATTACCACGCGGTAGGTCGCCACGGGTTCCTCGATGTTTTTGACGGCCTTTTCACCCAGGTAGTCAAAGGTGAAATTGAGCTTGTTGTTGACCTGACTAAAAACATTGCGGGCGACGCAGACGCCGCCCGGGTCCGCAAGCCCCTCAATTCTTGAAGCCACGTTGACGCCGTCGCCGTAGATGTCTTCACCCTCCACGACGATGTCGCCAATGTTGATCCCGACACGGAAGATTACGCGCAGGTCATCGGGCACCTCACGGTTGCGCATGACCATACTTTGCTGGATCTGAACAGCACATAGCACAGCCTCTACAGCGCTGGGGAATTCCGCGAGGATCCCATCGCCCATGAGTTTAACGATGCGGCCCTTGTGTTCAGTGATCTTCGGCTCGATCAGCTCTTGTATGTGAGCCATGAGCGCAGCGAGCGTGCCCGACTCATCAAAACTTATCAGCCTAGCGTATCCCACCACATCGGCTGCAAGTATTGCTGCTAGTCGGCGATCCATTGGTGGCTCCTTTGGCACCAAGGATAGCAACATCGCTTCAGCGGTTCCATATTGCACGAGAGTTTGCCAGTGGTGCGGAGCCGATCTCAGGCCGTAGTTGCCCCAATGTTGGCCGTGGTGGCCAAAGCGGACGTACGGAATATTCCAGCAATGTCTCCTTCGTCTAAGATTTTTCGATGCGGGCCAGTTGGTTAGGTTGGGCTTGGCGGGGTGGTCCGCGTTGACAAATCTGACAAGGTGGAAGCCGCGGGATGTGTGTGTGCTGCGCTATGGGGAAAGCGCAGGCATCCGCCATGGATATTGGTGGAAGTTTCGCGGGGTTTGCTGAGCTTGGGCGATTGGCGGCACGGCCTTTTGGGGCAGTGTCTGGAAACTTCGCGGGTCTTGCCGGGGCGGTTTTCATCGTCTTGAGCTGCGAGCACGAGCGTAGGCCAAAGCGCACCGTTGACCAGCATGGGAAGTTTCTGATCTCAGAGCGGTTGTGAGACGGGCTTTTCATCATGCGGCCTGCAATCTTGGTGGTGCCCGGGATCGCGGAATCTCGCCGCGCCGGAAGGTTTCGATGATGCGCATGGGTCCGCCGCAATCGGGGCATGGTTCGCGCAGGGCCAGGGGTTCTTTGAGGTCGTCTTCTGGCTGGTCCGGTTCGCCAGAGCCCGCCGTTCCGAGAACCGCGCGGACCCGGGCGACTTTCTCTTTGCGACCACTGCCCGCGAGGAAGCCATAGTGTCGGATGCGGTGGAACCGGTCGGGGAGGACATGGATCAGAAAGCGGCGGATGAACTCGTCGGTTGCAAGTCGCATCACCTTCATCCGGTCCCCGCGCTTGATCCGGTAATCCTTCCAGCGGAACGCTACGGTGTCGGCGTCAGCGCTGACCAGGCGATGGTTTGAGATTGCCACGCGGTGTGTGTACCGGCTCAAATAGGCAAGCACCGCCTCCGGACCACCGAAGGGCGGTTTGGCATAAACAACCCAGTCGATCTTGCGCAGCGGGGCCGACCATTCGGCGAAGGCGGGTGCGTCTGCCAATCCCACAAGATCTCCGAAGAGTCTCAAGTGCCCGGCACCGTGCAGAGCCATCAGCCCGTCCAGAAACAACCGACGGAACAGCCGCGACAGCACGCGCACATGCAAAAAAGAACCCTGGCTTGCACGCAACCCACCTTGTGCCGTCCGGCGACAGGCCGCCACCCGGGACGATCATGTGGATGTGGGGATGATGGGTCAGAGCCGAGCCCCAGGTGTGCAGCACGCTGGTCAAGCCGACACGGGCGCCGAGGCGCTTGGGATCGGCGGCGATTGTCATGACCGTTTGAGCGGACGCTTTGAACAGCAGGCTATAGAGCGCCCGCTTGTTCCAGAGAGCAATCCGCGCAATCTCGGCCGGCAGGGTGAAGACCACGTGGAAGTACTCCACGGGTAGAAGGTCCTCGGCGCGTGCTGCCATCCAGTCTCGCGCCGCTGGTGCCTGACACTTCGGACAATGCCGGTTCTTGCAGCTGTTATACGCAATATGCTGGTGGTTGCACTTGGTGCAGGCCGCCACATGCCCGCCGAGCGCCTCCGTTCGGCAGGCTTCAATCGCTGACATGGCCTTCAACTGCGCCAGGTTCAGATGCCCGACATTGGCCCGCCGATAGGCAGGACCGTGGGTTCGAAAGATGTCAGCAACCTCCAGCTTCGGGCGCGGCACTGCCCGCGCGCGTCACTCCGACCTTCGGTCCCGGAGCTGCACCAGCAACTCGTAGGGGCTGTCGGTGTCGCGGATCAGCTTGGTCGCGACATGGGTGTATTGCGCCGTCGTGCTCAGCTTGGCGTGCCCAAGCAGAACTTGAATGACCCGCACATCTGTTCCGGCTTCTAGCAGGTGGGTTGCGAAGCTGTGGCGCAAACTGTGCAGCGTGCTCCTCGGCTTCTTGATCCCAGCCAGATGCTTGGCTGCGCTGAAGGCACGATGCAATTGGCGGGGTGAGAGCGGATTGATCCGGGGCTTGCCTGGAAAGAGCCAGCCATCCGGCCGCGCCTCGCGCCAATAGTCGCGCAGAAGCGCCAAAAAGGCCAGGCGACAGCATTACCTTGCGATCCTTGCCGCCCTTGCCTTTCTCGACATGGATCAGCATCCGGTCGCTGTCGATATCGGTGACCTTGAGATTGCAGACCTCCGACGCCCGGAGCCCGGTGCCATAGGAAATGCTGAGTGCAGCGCGGTACTTCAGCCCCGGGCCGGGCGCGACCTTCAGCAGCTCGAACACCTCTTCGGCGCTGAACACGACCGGTAGCTTCCTTGGCTCCGTGCGGTAGTGCAGGCATTGCTTCATCTCCGGGCGCTGGCATGTCGTTTCAAAAAAAAGAACCGCAGCCCGACAAGCCGCACATTGTAGGTCGAAGGGGTGACATTCGTGTTCACCATATGCAGCTGGTAAGCGCGCAGGTCTTCGGGCGTTGCAGTATCCGGCGATCGGCCAAGAAACTCGGCAAAATATCGAACGGCCCTGATATGCGCTTTCTGCGAACTCTCCCCGAGCCCTTTGATCCGCATATCTTCGATCATCCGCTCTCGAAGCGGTGTGGTCTTTGTGTCCGCCATGGGACCCTCCTGTCTGTTGATTGAGAGACCCCAATCGTCAGACAGACACGCCCATTCCCAAAATCTCAGTCGTCAGATCATCCCGCAACGGTATCACCGAGCGCCCCTGCCGCGGTAGCGGCTTCGTCCTTGTCCCGCATTGTGTGAGCTCACTGGCTGCAAAACCTCGCAGTCGCAGCGAACGACCGGAACGGCGGGCCGCGCCGCAGCGTAAAACCTCACCTGGTTGCTTTAAACGGCCGAGTTTGCAAATGGCACTATCTGCGCGAAGCGGCCTCAGGTTGATGTGCAGGGTGCTCCTGCAGCGAATGTCTGGGAGCCGCGGCCCGGATGCCTCCTGGGCCGCGCTGTGAGCGCTATGTTGCAACCATCCAGAAATGTCACCGGCTGCGCAAAGCAGAAACGTCACCTAGGGGCGTGACGGGAGCAAGGCTTTGCAGCCCGCAGACCCCAAATATCGGAGGGCTGAAAAGCCTTGCGAGGCTCAGGTCATAGACCGAGCTTTCGCCGCTCTTTCTTATTGTAGAATGCTTTGATGCCTTCTTCTTGCAGGATCTCTTCGAAGGCGCGCCAGGCGAGGCCATCACCGAAGAAGGGCGGGTTATCGGAAACCGTCAACGTGCCGAACTGGTTCTCCACGGACAGGATCCAGCCGGGATCGATGCTGGTCCGGTAGATCTCAACATCGAAATGATGCCCGTCGATGACGACGGATTGCGTGTAATCGGAGAAGATGATCTCTGGGTTGTCGTCGGCAGTCATGCCTTCATTCTTGGGCCTATTCAGCCGCGTGCACAATCTTCTTCTTGGCCCGCGGCCCTGACGGCCGGCCTGGTCTCCGGCCATTCGGCTTGTAACCCATCTTCTCTGAGTTCGTCCGCACCTTGGGCTTGGGCGGGGCGGCCTCCTGCATCTCTTTGATGTGCTCGAGGACAGCGCTCAGGCGTTTGTTGCCGGTGATAGCCGCATGGGTCACGCGCTGATCCATATCGAAGATTTTGTAGGGCAGGGAGCGGCCTTTCCAGCGCACCTCAAACCGGCCATCCACGAAGGCGTAGGTGTCTACATATTTGCCGGCCAGGCCGCGTGTGATCTCGCTTTCCTCGAGCATGATCCGCTTGCGGTCATAGGAAAACGTCAGTTGCTTGCCAACATAGCGGTTCTCGCGCCAGCACAGGACATCTGCCAGCCGATCCGGCTCGACATTCAATGCGCGGTGAAGGTTGTCAGATTTGGCTGGGGCTTTGGCGAACTTGACATTGTAGCGTTCCTTGAAGCCCTGCAGATAAGCGTTTCCAGCCTCCATGTCCGAGATGCCAGCGAGCCGCAGTTCCTTCACCAGCCGGTCCTGCAATGTGCGGTTGGCGCGTTCCACGCGACCCTTCGCCTGGCTTGAGTTGGCGCACAAAATCTCGATGTTCAGCTCACTCAGAGCGCGCCCGAACTGGGTGATCCGCGCGCCGCCCTTGGCGTCTTCCTTGGCCACGCGAAACACCGAGTGCTTGTCACTGTAAAATGCAACCGGCCGCCCATGGGTATGCAGGTAGCTCTCAAGCGCTTCGAAGTAGCTGAAGGTGCTCTCTGACTTCACAAACCGCAGTTCCATCAAGGTGCTTGTCGCGTCGTCAATGAACACAAGAAGAGTGCAGGGCGGCGCGCGATCCTCAAACCAGCGGTGATCCGAGCCGTCGATTTGGATCAGCTCGCCAAAGCATTCCCGGCGCAGGCGCGGCTGGTGGAACTGGCGCCGCTGTTTGCGGGACAGCCAGATGCCGTCTTCAATCATCCATTTGCGCAGCGTCTCACGGGACACCTTGAACCCGTGATGTTCCGCCAGCTTTTCCGCGGCCAGCGTCGGCCCGAAATCCACATAGTGTTCTTTTATCAACGCCAAGGCATAGTCGCGCTTCGCCTTGTGAATCCGGTTGTTCGGCGGCTTGCCACGCGCTTTGTGCCGGACCGCCGCCGCACCATCCAATCGATATCGCTTCAGCAGCCTGAATACCTGGCGCCGCGTCAGATCCAACAGGTTCGCCGCGTTGTCTACCGTCAGCCGGCCATCATCGACCTGCGCCAGAACTTCCACACGATTCAGCTCGCGCTCGCTCATCATCACCCATCCCATGCCCGATCTCTCTGCCTGTTATCATTGCAGGCGAGAGTGACACTTCTGAATTGCTCATGGGTGACATTTTAGAATTGCAGTGTGAACTCACGGCGAAGTGCAGTTTCTGATATCCTGTTTTATTCCAACCGGTTCTGAATTTCCATCAGGTTTGTTTCGAAGACCTCGGCTGGTGTCCGATAGCCGAGGCATTTGCGCGGCGTGGAATTGAGGCGGTGGCAAATCGACCTTAAATATCGGCTTGTCAGCGCCGTCGGTTCGGTCGAGCGGGGCAGGTATTTTCTCAGCCTGTTGTTGGTGTTTTCAACTGTGCCTTTCTGCCAGGGAGCCTCGGGGTCACAAAACCAGCTGTCGGCTCCGATACCATCCTTCAGGCGCTGCCAAGCTGAGAACTCGGTGCCGCGGTCGAAAGTGATCGACTGGCGCGCATCCGCTGGCAGGGGAGCCAACCCGTTGATCAGAGCTTCCATGATCGGCTTCGATTGCCGGTCCTCGTTGCGCATGACGACAGTGTAACGGCTGACGCGCTCAACCAGAGACGTGACGTTGATCTTTCCATGCTCTTTGCGGAACATCATCAGATCGCACTCCCATGTGTGGATACCTCGGTCGATGCAAGCATTCTTCTGGACGGTTCGAACATGTGATCGGGTACGGTCATGTGTCATGTGTGGATACCTCGGTCGATGCAAGCATTCTTCTGGACGGTTCGAACATGTGATCGGGTACGGTCATGTGTCAGGCCTCGATGTGCGGCGTTTCACATGCCGCGGGCCGGTATGGCGATGCGAAGGTTAGGTCCATATCAATGCGCCCGAGCTTGACGCTCTCTGGGAATGTCTGGTTTCCCCAACCTCGATCTGGCCGATCGTTTGTCCTTACTATCCAAATGTCCGTCTCACATCTGCCGGTCAGGGCCGTCTCAGTCGACCGCGACCGGGTCCTTGAAGTCTTCCTGTTTCGTCATCATTGCCCAGATTGCCCGGGCGGTCTTGTTCGCCAGGGCGATGGCGACCAGCATGCGAGGTTTGCGCGCCAGCATCTGCTCCAGCCAGGAACCCTTGGGAGCGCCGTTCCTCACCGCCCACCGGACCCGGGTCATGGCGCCGATGATCAGCAGCCGCCGGATGTCGCGCTGGCCCATCTTTGACGTTCGACCCAGAACCTGTTTGCCTCCGGTGGATTTCTGCACCGGGACCAGCCCGAGCCATGCCGCAAAATCGCGTCCGCGACGGAACCCTTCGAGTGGCGGCGCGAAGGCTTGAATTGCCATGGCGCTGACCGGGCCGACCCCGGGGGCGGTCTGCAGGCGGATCGTCTCCGGGTCGGAACTTGCCTCTTCTTTCAGGCGCTTCTCGATCCCAGCGATTTTCTCTGTGACAGCGTCGAGCTGGTCGAGGTGCAGTCGGCAGAGCTCGATGACGACCGGCGGCAGCTCGCTGTTCGGCGCGTTGATCTGCCTGGCCAAGTGCTTGACGAATGTCCGTCCGGGAGGCGCGACGATGCCATATTCCATCAGGTGGCCGCGCAGGGCATTGATGATCGCATTGCGCTGCCGGACGAAGAGATCGCGGGTCTTGAAGACCATCGATCGGGCCTGTTGCTCGGCGGATTTTACGGGCACGAACCGCATGGTCGGGCGCACGACCGCTTCGGCGATGGCCTCGGCATCGTTGGCATCATTTTTCTGGCGCTTCACGAACGGTTTCACGTAGATCGGCGGGATCAGGCGAACCTCATGCCCCAGCTCCATGATCTCTCGGCCCCAGTAGTGGGATGATGCGCAGGCCTCCATGGCTACGAGGCAAGGCGGCTGTTCGCTCAGAAACTTCAGGACCTGCGCCCGCGAAAGCTTCTTGCGAAATACTGGTGCGCCGGTGGCCGAGGCGCCGTGCAACTGAAAAACCGACTTTG
This sequence comes from Leisingera thetidis, assembly GCF_025857195.1. Classification (NCBI taxonomy): domain Bacteria; kingdom Pseudomonadati; phylum Pseudomonadota; class Alphaproteobacteria; order Rhodobacterales; family Roseobacteraceae; genus Leisingera; species Leisingera thetidis. The sequence goes on from NZ_CP109789.1 coordinate 188,540, forward strand.
CCAAATCAATGCCGATGACTTTAACCTCTTCCATGGGTACCTCCTCCGATCAGGTGTTTTCGACATCACCACTTTGGCACATTGCGATGCCGTTTCGGGGTGAGGTATCCACACCATCAATGCCCAAACTCCGTGCGCTCTGAGATGCGGTCAGGCCTATGTGACAAGCTCTGGCTGTCAAAGATCCGGGTGCGGTTGTGCCTGCGGTGCCCGCGCGGTCTGCGGCGTCTGCGATGTTCGGGGAGATGGCGGTAAAACTGCTCTTCGCGGCCATCCTTGGAATAGGCGAAACGGTAGATCGTCTCGTGGCTCACGCGGATCGGATGGCGCTCCAGGCGCATCCGGCCTGCGATCTGTTCGGGGGACCAGCCGGCCTTGAGCCGGTCCTCAATGGCAACCTTGAGTTCCGGGAAAACAATCATCTTTCGATGAATGGCACGGCGGCGCTCATACATGTCTTGCGCGGCTACGGCGTGATAACCATCCAGTTCGGGAAGTTCAGAATCTGTGTGCCGGTTCCGTTTAATGTCTCGGTAGATTGTCGAAGCATCACGGCACAAACGATCCGCAATCTCTGCAATCGGCATTTTGGCTTCAAGCCACTTGGCAATCCTCCGGCGTTCATCCAGACTCAGGTGAGAGTAGTGGCGTCCCATTCAACATCCTCCGTGCAAGCTTCTGTATTCGTACAGAATTTGCACTTCGTTTGTGAATCCACCCAGCTACACACTTTTGCACTGTAATCCGGCTTATGTTAAATAGGTCAGCCTATCTGACCTGAATTCCGACCGCTAAGCGTGCGGCTGGCTGATGCAGTATTGTCGACAGGCAGCTGCACGCCACGCGGTTGGCCAGCGCCGGTTCCCAGCTTTGTGCAGAATCACATCCCTCGTTCCTTTCATCGTCTCAATCGCACGGGAAAAACCCGTTCCGCCAGGTCGTGCGCTGATCAGCTGCTCATGCTTGCCAACACCGGTCAGGCCTTCGACATCGGTCTCCATGATCAGCTGCAGAACAGCCACGGCGACGGCGCGCAGAAAATTGCCGCCGTCCTGCTTGTGAAGAAGCTCGGACAGGTCCGTGTTGGTCTTATCCGGCATGTTAAAGGCGGCGCCTTGAAACCCTGCCGGTCCGCGCGGATCGGGGTTAGGATGGCAGCATCCGGGATTTGGTGCGCCGGGAGTACGAGAGTGCGGGCAGACCGAGCTAATGGCATGGGCTGCGAGCCCGAGGTTACATCTGGTTGCCCCTGCGGCTTGCCCGGATGCGCTGCGAGCGCGGATCTGTAGTTGCCGCGTGCCCGCCGACTCCTGCGATGTGAACGCCAACTAAAGGAGCGGCGATGCGGATCATTGGAATGGACATTCACAGGGATTTTGCCGAGGTCATGGCGCTGGAAGGTGGCGAGTTGACACATTTGGGCCGCGTTGACATGACACGCGACAATCTCGCGGCCTTTGCCGTAAAGTGGAGGCTACGGCCCATGTCGTGTCGGAATCGACGAGCAAAACGACGACGGTGGTCGAAATCCTGTCGCCCCACGTGGCCCTGGTTGCGGTAGCCAACCCGCTTCAAGTGCATCTGATCGCGAAGGCCAAGACCAAGACCGACAAGATCGATGCAGGCGTTCTGGCGAAACTCTACGGCGCAGGTTTCTTGCCCGAGGTCTGGATCCCGGACGAAGCGACACTGGCGCGGCGGCGGCAGGTCGCGCGTCGGACACAGCTTGTTAAGCATCGTGTTCGGCTGAAAGCCTACGTTCAGTCGATCCTGCACGCGCATCTTGTCCCGCGGTGCCCCCATGCGGATCTCTTCGGCGGCAAGGGACGCACCTGGTTGGGAGTTCAGGAATTACTGGATGATGAACGCATCGCGGTGGAGCGCCATGTCGCCGAATACGACCGTCTGACCGTTGCCTTGAAGGACATCGAACGAGACATCGCCAAGGCGGAGCTGGCGGGACTATCCTGAATTTTGTGCCTTGGCGTGGTAGTTCAATTTTGAGGAGACCCACGTATGAGCATAGACAAAGACCTGCTGGACCGGCTGATGGAAGGGCGTTCGCCCGGCGACCTTTTCGGCAAGGAGGGCATTCTTTCCGAACTGACCAAGGCGCTTGCGGAACGTGCGCTGAGCACCGAGTTGGACGAACATCTGTGTGAACAAGCATGCAATTTTGGTTCTGACTCAGTTTTGGTGCAACTTTCGGCCCCTCTCAGATCAGGTCGCTTGAACGAGCCGCGCTTTGAGCAGGTCGATGTTCGCCCTTCCATACATCTGGCGTTTGAGTGTCTTGAGGCGGTTAATCTGCCCTTCGGTCTGCCCATTCGAGAGCTATTGTCAAATCTGGTGTTTGGGCGGTCATCAAGCGGCGGCCTGATCTTGTGTTGATGGCTTGATGCCGTTGATGAAATCGACGCCTTCGATGACGTCTGCGAGATGAGCGAAGCCGCGCAGCTTGCGCCAGCTTTTCTCAGCGCATTGGCCGAGCTTGAACATCATGTGGAGCATCCCGTCCCGGCTCAGGCATCCCTTGGTGCGTTTCGTGCGGTGGCGGATGGTGGCGAACGCGCTCTCGATGGGATTTGACGTCCTGATGCTCTGCCAGTGCTGGGCGGGGGAAGTCGTAGAAGGTCAGCAGTTCGTCGCGGTCCTTGACCAGGCATTCGACCGCCTTGGGGTATTTCGCTTCGTAGGTGCCGACGAACAAGTCAAACTCCTTGCGGGCATCTTCACGGGTCTCGGCCTGCCAGATGTCGTGCAGCGCCTTCTTTGCCTTGGGCTGACTGCGCTTGGCAGATAGTTCAGAACGTTGCCCGTCTTATGCACCCAGCAGCGCTGTTGCCGGGTGGAGGGATAGACTTCCTCAAGAGCCGCCCAAAATCCCATGGCCCCGTCGCCGACCGCCAGTTTCGGAGCGTTGAGGCCGCGGCTTTTGAGCCCCAGCAGGACCTCGCGCCAGCTTTGGGTGCTTTCCCGCACGCCGTCCTCGATGGCCAGGAAATGCTTCTCGCCGCGCGCATTGACGCCGATCACGACCGGGCGCAGAGCCGGTCATCTGTGCCGCGCAAGCCGCTGTAGATCCCGTCGGCCCAGACATAGACCCATTCATCACGGCCAAGATCGGCCTTGCGCCAGGCGTCGTACTCCTCCGCCCATTGCGCCTTCAGCCGCGCCACTGTCTTGGCCGAGAAGCCGGTCGCGTCCGGGCCCAGGAGCGCCTTGAGTGCTGCGCCCATCTCGCCCGTAGAGATGCCCTTGAGGTACAGCCAGGGCAGCGCCGCCTCGATCGACTTCGCCTTGCGGACGTAAGGCGGGACCAGCGCCGAGCGGAACGCCACAGGCGCGCCCGTCTTCGAGCGCACCTTCGGGATCTGCACCGTGACCGGGCCGATCCCGGTCTGCACGGCGCGTTCGGGGTGGTGTCCGTTCCGAACAACCGCGGCCCGGCCCTCCGGGGTGCGGTGTTTCGCAAATTCGGCCAGGAAAGCGTCCAGCTCCGCCTCGACCGCCGTTTGCAGAAGCTCCCGCGCGCCCTTGCGCAGAAGATCCGTCAGCGGGTCCGACACGGTGTCTCGACCGGCAAATTCGATGATGGTAGCGTCATTCATGGTGGTGCGTCCTCGATGGTTGGTGGTTTGTTTGGCGACATCAAACCAACCAGATGCACCGCCAGCTTTCAAACCGCCCAAACACCAGATTCAGCCATAGCTGCCCATTCGACCATGGCTCCCTCAGCGCTGCGGCGACCGCGGCTTGATCGCGCCGGAGCCCACGAGCAAAGGCACCGAGCAGCCCGTCCTCCGCTTCTTTTCAGCCATCCTTCCAGCGCGCCTTCGCGAGCATTGCGTATCATGTCCGTAAACCGGTCGGTCAGTCTGCGGGCTTCAGCGAGGGCTGGCAAAGAAGCTTCGATCCTTGCGACTTGGATGGCATCTGCCTTGCACAGATGATTCCGGCCCAAGGTCAGGAGGCGGGCAATCTTGCGCGCGGGCGGCGATTTTTCTGTGCCCGATGGCGCTGCCCGCTCGGCACGGCGCTGGCGCGTGGCCCATTCCCCGACGACACGGAGGCTGCCCTGGAAACCATCGGCCCGCAGCCGGCGCCAGAGTTCGGCGCCGTTCCGGCAGCCGTCCGCCCATTCCCGCTCCAGTCGCGGCAGCCAAGGGGTGTCTGACGTCAGCGCCAATGGGACAGTTTAGGGTGATTTGATAAGAGAGAGTTTCTTCTGTAATGGGGCGTCCCATGTCAACTGTGAACTTCGAACGCGAAATAATCGCGGTATAAGGTCATCTGTGGTCATCGGGGGCTACGTGTGGCCCTTGGTTAAAGTCGCCAAACTCCACCGCGACCATACACCTCGATGGCCACCCGGATTACACCGTTGAAGGCGCGAAATTACACCAAGTGCGCGGACACTAACATGGAAGAACCATGAACCTGGACGGACGAATTGCTTTTCCGGTTGACAAAGTCGCAATCAGAGAACCGATCCGTGAACCGACGCAGCATAACCGTGAGCCTGCGGGAATTGTCCGGCATTGAATTGTAGTTGCCATCTACCGACTCTATGCCTTCATGGCTGATCCACCGCTCAACCGTCACCAATCAGCTGTTAGCCTATCGGCATGCCAGTTCACGTGATCTTCGGCAAAGCTTGCGACGAAAAAGTAGCTGTGATTGTATCCACTGTGCGTCCTGTATAACAGGGGCACAGACGCGTCTGTGGCAGCGTCCACTAGCTCTTGCGGGCGCAATAGATCGAGAAACTGATCATCACCGCCCTGATCAACAAGGATATCCCGTTTCCAGCCTTTTTTGCGGAGCAGTAAGCTGGCGTCATGATCCAGCCACGAGGCCTCATCTGTGCCGAGGTAAGCTCCCAGCTGTTTACGTCCCCAATCAGATTTACTGGGGTTGGCAATGGGCGCAAAGGCGGAAACTGAGCGGTACTGACCCGGGCTGTGTATTGCCAGGGTCAAAGCTCCATGCCCACCCATTGAATGGCCTGTAATTCCATGGATTTCGGTAACTGGGAAAGCTCCGCACACCAATGAGTAAAGTTCCCGGGCAACATAGTTATACATGCGGAAGTGCCGCGCCCAAGGCTCTTGCGTTGCGTTGACGTAGAATCCTGCACCCTGGCCAAGATCATATGCCTCGTCATCCGCAACGTACTCGCCACGCGGTGACGTGTCCGGGAACACAAGTGCTAAGCCACGCTTGGCTGCAAATTGCTGCAAGGAAGCTTTGGTCATGGCGTTTTCATGGGTACAGGTCAGGCCTGACAGGTACCACAATACAGGAACCGAGTTGGATTCGGCTTGCGGAGGCAGATAGATGCCAAAGGTCATGTCGCAGCTGCAGGCATCCGACGGATGCCTGTAAACTGCGTTCTTGCCACCGAAGCAAATTGTGCTTTCGACCAACTCCATAGATTAGAACTCCACTACGGCGCGAATGCTTTCGCCTTTGTGCATCAGCTCAAAGCCTTCGTTGATTTGCTCCAGCGTCAGCTTGTGGGTGATCATCGGGTCGATCTCGATCTTGCCGTCCATGTACCAATCGACGATTTTCGGCACATCGGTGCGGCCTGCGGCGCCGCCAAAGGCGGTGCCGCGCCAGCTGCGGCCGGTGACCAACTGGAACGGGCGGGTCGAGATCTCCGCCCCCGCCGGCGCCACGCCGATGATGATGCTTTCGCCCCAGCCCTTGTGCGCCGCTTCCAGCGCGGTGCGCATCACGTTGACGTTGCCGGTGGCGTCAAAAGGTGTAGTCGGCGCCGCCCTTGGTCAGCTCGACCAGATGCGCCACCAGGTCGCCCTCGACCTCGGCCGGGTTGACGAAATCGGTCATGCCGAACTGCTTGGCCATCTCGACCTTGCCCGGGTTCAAATCGACGCCGACGATCTGGTCGGCGCCGGCCAGCCGCAGGCCCTGGATCACGTTGAGGCCGATGCCGCCGAGGCCGAACACCACGGCGCGGGAGCCGATCTCCACCTTGGCGGTGTTGATCACAGCACCGATGCCGGTGGTGACGCCGCAGCCGATGTAGCAGACCTTGTCAAACGGCGCGTCCGGCCGGATTTTCGCGAGCGCGATTTCCGGCACCACGGTGTGGTTGGCAAAGGTGGAGCAGCCCATGTAGTGGTGGATCGGGGTGCCGTCCAGCATCGAGAAGCGGGTGGTACCGTCGGGCAGCAGGCCCTGGCCTTGGGTCGAGCGGATCGCCTGGCACAGGTTGGTTTTCGGGTTGAGGCAATATTCGCACTCGCGGCATTCCGGCGTGTAGAGCGGGATCACATGGTCGCCGGGCTTGAGGCTGGTGACGCCTTCGCCGACCTCGACCACGACGCCTGCGCCTTCGTGACCCAGGATCACCGGGAAGATGCCTTCGGGGTCGTCGCCCGAACGGGTGAATTCGTCGGTGTGGCACAGGCCGGTTGCCTTGATCTCCACCAGAACCTCGCCCGCCTTCGGGCCTTCCAGGTTCACGTCCATGATTTCGAGCGGTTTGCCGGGGGCAACCGCAACGGCAGCACGTGTGCGCATTTGATTTCCTTGCAATTTCTTCAGAGTTTTTCGGTCAGGGCCGGGAGGGCTTCAAACAGGTCGGCAACCAGGCCAAAGTCCGCAACCTGGAAGATCGGTGCTTCTTCGTCCTTGTTGATCGCCACGATGACCTTGGAGTCCTTCATGCCGGCCAGGTGCTGGATGGCACCGGAGATGCCCACGGCGATGTAGAGATCCGGGGCAACAACCTTGCCGGTCTGGCCCACCTGCCAGTCGTTCGGAGCGTAGCCCGAGTCGACCGCGGCGCGCGATGCGCCAACAGCGGCGCCCAGCTTGTCGGCCAGGCCTTCGATCAGTTTGAAGTCTTCTTCGGAGCCGACGCCGCGGCCGCCGGAGACAACGATCCCGGCCGAGGTCAGCTCGGGACGGTCGCTTGCGGCAACCTTGTCTTCGACCCACTCGGACAGGCCCGGGTTGGCCGCAGCCGAGATCGTCTCAACCGAAGCCGAGCCGCCGGTCCCGGCTGCGTCAAAGGACGCGGTGCGGATCGAGACGACTTTCTTGGCGTCGCGGGACTTCACGGTCTGGATCGCGTTACCGGCATAGATCGGGCGCTCGAAGGTGTCGCCGTCGACAACGCCGGAGACGTCCGAGATCACCATCACGTCCAGCAGCGCGGCGACGCGCGGCAGCACGTTCTTGGCGTCGGTGGTGGCGGGGGCCACGATGTGCTCGAAATCGGAGGCCAGGCCGGCGATCAGGGCTGCGGTCGGCTCCGCCAGGCGGTGGCCCAGCGATGCGTCCTCGGCAACCAGAACCTTGGCAACGCCTGCGATCTTGGCAGCTTCTTCGCCAGCCGCGGCAGCGGAGGCGCCGGCCGCCAGAACGGTCACGTCACCCAGCTTGGAGGCTGCGGCCACGGCCTTGGCGGTTGCGTCCAGCGCCAGCGCACCGTCGGTCACTTCAGCAAGGAGAAGAACAGCCATTACACAGCCCCCGCTTCTTTGAGTTTCTCAACCAGCTCGTCGACGGAGCCGACGATGATGCCTGCGGCGCGGGCCGGCGGCTCTTCGGTCTTGACGATTTCCAGGCGCGGCGTGACGTCGACGCCGTAATCGGCGGCGGTTTTCTCGTCCAGCGGCTTCTTCTTCGCCTTCATGATGTTCGGCAGCGACGCATAGCGCGGCTCGTTCAGGCGCAGGTCCACGGTGATGATGGCGGGCATCTTCACGGAAATGGTCTGCAGGCCGCCGTCGACCTCACGGGTCACCTTGGCGGTGTCGCCTTCGATGTCCAGTTCAGAGGCGAAGGTGCCCTGGGACCAGCCCAGCAGCGCCGACAGCATCTGGCCGGTTGCGTTCATGTCGTTGTCGATCGCCTGCTTGCCGCAGAGCACGACGCCGGGCTGCTCTTCCTCGACCACTTTGGCGAGGATCTTGGCAACCGCCAGCGGCTCGATGTCGGTGTGCACGTCGTCGGCAGCAACCACCAGGATGGCGCGGTCCGCGCCCATGGCCAGCGCGGTGCGCAGGGTTTCCTGGGCCTGCTTCACGCCGATCGAAACCGCAACCACTTCGTCAGCCTTGCCGGCTTCCTTCAGGCGGATGGCTTCTTCGACGGCGATTTCGTCGAAGGGGTTCATCGACATTTTCACGTTGGCGAGATCGACACCGCTGCCGTCCGCTTTGACGCGGACCTTCACGTTGTAGTCAATCACGCGCTTGACAGGCACGAGTACCTTCATATTCACGCCCTCTTAATAGAATGCCTGCAGACCGGTCTGGGCCCGCCCGATGATCAGGGCATGCACATCATGTGTGCCCTCATAGGTGTTTACGGTCTCCAGGTTGACCATGTGGCGGATGACGTGGAAATCCGCCGAGATTCCGTTGCCGCCATGCATGTCGCGGGCCTGGCGGGCAATATCCAGCGCCTTGCCGCAGTTGTTGCGCTTAATGACCGAGATCATCTCAGGCGCCATGCGGCCCTCCTCGAACAGGCGACCGATGCGGAGGCCGGCTTGTAGCCCGAGTGAGATTTCGGTCAGCATGTCGGCCAGCTTCTTTTTGGTAGAGCTGGGTCTGCGCCAAGGGCTTGCCGAACTGCCTGCGGTCGAGCCCGTATTGCCGCGCCCCGTGCCAGCAGGCCTCGGCCGCACCCATCGCGCCCCAGGCAATGCCGTAGCGCGCGCGGTTGAGGCAGCCGAATGGGCCCGAGAGCCCCTCGGCATTGGGCAGGAGCGCGTCTTCGCCCACCTCGACACCGTTCATCACGATTTCACCGGTGATCGAAGTGCGGAGCGAGACCTTCTTGCCGATCTTCGGCGCCGACAGCCCCTTCATCCCCCTGTCCAGCACAAAGCCTCGGACCCTGCCGTCATGGGCGTCCGTCTTGGCCCAGACCACAAAGACATCGGCAATCGGGCTGTTCGAGATCCACATCTTGGTGCCAGTCAGCCGGTAGCCGCCCTCGATCTTCTCAGCCCGGGTCTGCATTGAACCAGGATCGGAGCCGGCATCGGGCTCGGTCAGGCCGAAACAGCCGATCCATTCGCCCGAAGCCAGCTTGGGCAGATATTTCTGGCGCTGCTCCTCCGAGCCATAGGCATGGATCGGATACATCACCAGTGAGCTTTGCACCGACATCATCGAACGATAGCCCGAATCCACCCGCTCAACTTCGCGCGCCACCAGCCCATAGCTAACATAGTCGGCGCCGATGCCGCCGTATTCTTCTGGCAGAGTGACGCCCAGCAGGCCGAGCGCGCCCATTTCCCGGAAGATCTCCGGGTCGGTCTCCTCTTTTAGGAAGGCCTCATCGACCCGCGGCAGCAACTTGTCCTGCGCATAGGCGCGAGCGCTATCCTGGATCATGCGCTCTTCCTCGGTGAGTTGATCTGCCAGCCGGAACGGATCGTCCCAGGCGAATGAATTAGAGCCCTTCATGGCATGTCCTTTCTCTCAAACGCGTTCCAGCAAGAGAGCCACCCCCTGGCCGACGCCGACGCACATTGTAGCGAGCCCGTAGCGACCGCCGGTCTTTTGCAATTCAAGCGCGGCGCTGCCGACAATGCGGGCACCGGACATGCCCAGCGGGTGGCCCAGTGCGATGGCGCCGCCATTGCGGTTCACGCGCGGGTCGTCATCGGCAATGCCCAGCCCGCGCAGCACCGCCAGGCCCTGCGCCGCAAATGCTTCGTTCAGTTCGATCACGTCGAGTTGGTCGGTGCCGATGCCGGTCAACCCAGCCAGTTTTTGTACTGCGGGCACCGGGCCATAGCCCATGACACGCGGCGCAATCCCCGCCGAGGCGGCGCCCACGATGCGCGCCAAGGGTTCTAATCCTTGCGCCTTGGCGCCCGCTTCGGAGGCCACGATAAGCGCCGCCGCGCCGTCATTGACGCCGCTGGCGTTCCCGGCCGTGACCGTTCCACCGGGGCGCACGATCGGACGCAGGCGGGCGAGATCTTCCAGCGTGGTGCCGACGCGGGGGTGTTCGTCCTGCGCTACCTCCGCCGTCTTGCCGCGGCCCAGATCAACGGTGATCGGCGCGATTTCCCTCGCCAGCCGCCCGGAGGAGATGGCCGCTTGCGCACGCTCCTGCGAGCGCAGGGCAAAGGCATCCTGGTCCTCGCGGGTCACACCGTATTCGACCGCCACGTTCTCTGCGGTTTCCGGCATGGAATCGGTGCCCCATTCCGCCTGTATCTTCGAGTGGACGAAGCGCCAGCCGATAGTGGTGTCGTGGATTTCCGGGGCGCGGGCATAGGCGGCGCCGGACTTGGGCATGACAAAGGGCGCGCGGGTCATGCTTTCGACGCCGCCGGCCATCGCCATCGCCATGTCGCCTGCGCGGATGGCGCGGGCGGCGGCGGCTATCGCCTCCATTCCCGAGCCGCAGAGCCTGTTGACCGTCACCCCAGGCACCTTTTCCGGCAGGCCGGCTAGAAGACCGGCCATACGCGCCACATTACGGTTGTCCTCTCCGGCCTGGTTGGCGCAGCCCAGCCAGACCTCCTCGATGGCAACAGGGTTAAGGCCGGGATTGCGCGCTAGCAACGCCGAAATCGGATGCGCGGCCAAATCGTCAGCGCGCACTTTCGACAAGGCTCCGCCATAGCGGCCAATTGGGGTGCGGATGTAGTCGCAGATGAAAGCGTCGTTCATAGGGTCATCCCGTTTTGTCGGCGTGTGTGTCGAAATTGGCGAGGTTGAGGCCTCCGGCGATCAGGCTGTCGAGGAGGGACGGCACGCTCCACGACAGGGGGTCGTTCTTGGCATAAGTCGCGATGCGGCGGCGCAACTGATCCAATCCAACCTTTTCGGCAAAATGCATCGGTCCCCCGCGCCACCGCGGGAAGCCATAGCCATGCACCAGAACGAGGTCGATGTCCGCGGCCCGATGTGCGATTCCCTCGTCCAGGATACGCAATCCCTCGTCGATCATCGCTGTGATGGCGCGGTCGGCAATTTCTTCATCGCTGAAGTCACGGCGGATCACACCGGCTTCGCGCGAAGCAGTTTCGATCAGCTCTGTCACCACCGAGGGCGAAGTATCTTCGGCAGCGCCCGGGTAGTCATACCAACCTGCGCCGGTCTTGCGGCCAAGCCGTTCTAGCTCTTCCACCATCCGGTCGGCTATTGGGATGTAGCGGATGCCCTCAGCGTCGCTCAGGTTCTTTCGCTGCCGGTTGGCATAGGCGATGTCGAGTCCGGACAGATCCTGCACCGCATAGGGGCCCATGGCCATTCCAAACCCAGTCATCGCCTTGTCGATCTGCCAGGGTAGAGCGCCCTCCAGCAGCATTACGTCGCAGATTTGGCGGTAGCGGGTGAGGATTCGGTTACCTATGAACCCGTCGCAGACACCGGCTTCGACAGGGATCTTACCCAGCCGTGCAGCCAAGCCAAAGACGCTGGCGAGGGTCTGGTTCGTGGTGCCGGCGCCCGGGATGATCTCCAGCAGCTTCATCAGGTGCGCAGGGCTGAAGAAATGCAGTCCCAGGCAACGGCTTGGAGCGGATATGCCTTCAAATACCTTGTTGACGTCCAGATAAGAGGTGTTGGTGGCTAAGATCGCAGAGGTGGGAAGTACGGCGTCGAGCTCTGCAAAGACCTGGCACTTGACGTTCAGGTCTTCGAATACCGCTTCGATAGCGATGTCGAAGGCAGGCAGGCTGCCGTAGCCGGTCTGCACCGCTATTCGGGCCTTGCCTGTTTCGGCCTCTTGCGCGCTGATCTTATCGCGTTTGACGGCCTGGTCGAACAACGAGGCGATATTGGCCCGGGCCTTGTCCGCGGCGCTGATGCTGGCTTCGACAACGGTGACCGCCACCTTGGCCTGGTCAAGCGCATAGGCAATGCCTGCACCCATGGAGCCGCCGCCGACAACCAGAGCGGTTTCGATTGGCGTAGGCCGGGAGCCGCGTTTGGTTCCCTGGGACTTCGCCGCGGTTTCAGCAAAGAACACATGACGCAGTGCAGCCGCCTGCTCTGTCTGGCGCAGCTCCAGAAAGCTGGTCCTTTCCTGCGCCATGGCTTCAGAAAATGGCAGCCGAGTGGCAGCCTCAAGCAGGTCAAGTGCAACCTGCGGCGCGGTCTGGCCGCGGGTGCGTTTGGCTGCCGTTTGTCGCAGGTTGGAAAAAAGTCCGGGTTCCGGTTGCGGCGCCGGGAGGGCGCTGGCAGGCAGCGCCGCCGCCAGCACCCGGGCGGGCACTTGCTGAGCTGCGGTCAGCGTATCCGGCGCCACCTCATCCACCAACCCCAGCTCTTCTGCGGCTAAAGCGCCTATCCGGCCGCCCTGAGTGATCAGACCCGCAGCCTTGGCAAGGCCGGTGATCCGCGGCAGCCGTTGGGTGCCGCCCGCACCGGGCACCACGCCCAAGGTTACTTCGGGGAGGCCAAGAAGCGCTTCGGGCGCGGCAATTCGATAGCGGCAAGCCAAAGCGATTTCCAGCCCGGCGCCAAGGGCGATGCCGTTGATCGCGGCGATGCTGCCCATCGTCTCAAGCCGGTTCAGCACATCCGGCAGATGCGGCTCCTGCGGCGGGGCGTTGAATTCGCGGGCATCACTGCCGGCGGAAAAGGCCCGGCCCGCGCCGGTGACGATGATCCGCTCCGCCTGCGCTATCTCCGCTGAGTCCAGAGCCGCGTTCAGCTGTCGGCGCATGGTCTGGCCAACCACATTAAGCGGCGGGTTATCAAGCGTAATTATGCATGTGCCGCCTGAGATTTTGTAGCGAAGTGCCATCACTCACCTCTGTATCATTCATTCACCAGCGAGGGCCTGGCCCTGCGGCGCGATAAAGGCGGTAGCTTCGATCTCAACCAACGCCTCTTCCTCGGCCAGTTCGCTGATGACCAGCATAGACATGGCTGGGAAATGCTTGCCGAAGACTCGCTGGTAGGCCTTGCCCACTTCGCGCTGTTTAGCCAAGTATTCCTCCTTGTCGGTGACATACCAAGTCATCCTGCCGACATCCGTGACCTCGCCGCCGGCGGCGCGCACAATTTCGGCTATATTGCTCAAGGCCTGCTCCATCTGCCCCAGAAAGCCGCCTGCCGTGAATTTCTTGTCCTTATCCCAGCCGATCTGGCCGCCGATATGCAGGGTGCCATCCGCCATCAGCATGCCATTGGCATAGCCCAGAGCCGACGCCCAGCCTTCGGGATGAATTGTCCGTGGCTTCATCTGTTTGCCTCCATCAATCTGTTCAGTTTCGCCCGTACGGCTTCTGGCCAGGGGGCGGGGCGGCCGTCAGGGCCGGTGAAAACCATCCGCTGATCAACCTCGAACCGCAGATCGCCCGCAGATGCGCCGACGGCCTGGGTGGTCAGCGACAGGCTGGTCCTGCCGACATGATTCAGCGTGCACCGCAGCTCCAGCTGATCGCCATGGCGGCACGGTGCGCGAAACCGCACATTTAATTCTGCCGTCGGGACGGCGTTTTGCTCATGGATTGCCTCGAAAGGCCACTCCAGCAACTCGCTGAACATCGCCTCGATGGCATCGTTCAGCATTTCCAGAAACCGCGGATAGAAAACGATCCCGGCCGGGTCGCAATGTTTGAACAGGATCTTCTGCGGATAGGTGAAATGCATGTCACACCCGCCTTTCGGCCGCGGCAAGCTGCGCCCGGCTCATCCGCCGCTCCTAAGCCGGAAGCGCTGGATCTTACCGGTTTCGGTTTTGGGCAGGGCCTGCCAAAAGACAACCGAGCGCGGGTATTTATATGGCGCAATCGCGGATTTCACGTGATCCTGCAGCAGTTTGACGGTCTGCTCCGAGGCCTCTTGGCCTTCAGCCAGCACCACATGCGCCTCGACGATGGAACCTCGCGCCGCATCCGGCACGCCGATCACCGCGCATTCGGCCACCGCCTCATGGGCCAGCAGAGCGGCCTCCACCTCGGGACCGGCAATGTTGTAGCCCGAGGAGATGATCATGTCGTCATTACGGGCGGCGAAATGGAAATAGCCATCTTCGTCCTGGAGGAAGGCATCGCCGGAGATGTTCCAGCCGTCCTGCACATATTCCGCCTGCCGTTCGCCGCCCAGGTAGCGGCAGCCGGTGGGGCCGCGCACCGCCAGTCGTCCGACCTCGCCGCGGGGTAGTTCCTGGCCATTCTCGCCGACCACTTTGGCCTGATATCCGGTGACCGGCTTGCCGGTGCAGGCCGGGTGGTGATCGGAGAGGCGGTTGGTGATGAAAATATGCAGCATCTCAGTGGCGCCTATGCCGTCCAGCATCGGCTTGCCGGTTTTCTGCATCCATTCGTCATAGACCGGCGCAGGCAGGGTTTCGCCCGCCGAGACCGCAGCGCGGAGCGAGGACAGGTCGGCGCCCTTGTCCATTGCCGTCAGCATGGCGCGGTACGCGGTGGGCGCGGTAAAGCAGACGGTCGCCTTATAGGTCTCGATGATTTCGACCATGCTGGGCGGGGTTGCCTGTTCCAGTAGTGCAGCGGCGGCGCCAAAACGAAGCGGGAAGACCGCCAGACCGCCAAGGCCAAAGGTGAAGGCCAAGGGCGGCGAGCCGACAAAGACGTCTTCAGGGGTGACTCCCAGGACTTCCTTGGCATAGCCGTCGGCGATGATCAGCAAATCGCGGTGGAAATGCATGGTGCCCTTGGGCTCACCGGTGCTGCCTGATGTGAAGCCGATAAGTGCCACATCATCCTGGCTGGTCTGGATGGCATTGAAATGTGCAGGTTTTTCCAGCGCCAGCCGGTCCAGTTCGGCATCGTGATTGGCAGTGCCGTCAAATCCAACCACGGATTTCAGAGTGGCACTGGCCTTGGCGCAAAGTGTCATTTCATCCATTAACCGGGTATCGCACAGCGCATGGGTGATGCCAGCCTTCTCAACATATTTGGTCAGCTCGGCGGCGCGCAGCATCGGCATCGTGTTGATCACCACCGCGCCGGCTTTGGTGGCGGCCAGCCAGCAGGCCACCATCGCCGGATTGTTGGCAGAGCGGATCAGAACCCGGTTGCCGGGCATCACACCCAGATCCTCGACCAGCACATGGGCCAGCCGGTTGGTCCAGTCGCTCAGCTCCTTGTAGGTACGCCGCCGCCCGTTGCCAATCAGGGCTGTATGGTCGCCAAAGCCTTTTTCGACCATGGCATCGGTCAGTTCGACTGCAGCATTCAACCGGTCAGGATATTCAAACCCTTCCAGCCTCAGCTCCGGCCAGCTGTCCGGCACAGGCAGGTTCGAACGGGAAAATGTGTCGGTATGAGCGGTTTGTCCCAGCATTTTCAAACTCCCTGTTGATTTGCCAAGGTTTGGCGGGCAATCACCACTCGCTGGACGTCAGACGCCCCTTCATAGATGCGTAAAGCCCTGATTTCACGGTACAGTTTCTCAACGGTCTCGCCGGATCGGACGCCGTCGCCTCCATGCAACTGCACCGCCCTGTCGATCACTGCCTGTGCCTGATCGGTCGAGAACAGCTTGGCCATCGCGGCCTCGCGGGTAACTCGCGCGGCTCCCGAATCCTTGACCCAGGCGGCGCGGTAGACCAGCAGCGCTGAGGCATCCACATCCAGCGCCATATCGGCGATATGGCCCTGCACCATCTGCAGACCGGACAGCGGTGCGCTCTGCACCTGCCGCGCCGTGACCCGATTCAGTGCCTCGTCCAGCGCCCGCCGGGCAAACCCCAGCGCCGCCGCCGCCACGGTCGAGCGGAACACATCCAGCACCGACATGGCGATCTTGAAGCCTGCCCCACGCTGGCCGATCAGGGCAGACGTCGGAATACGGCAATCGGTGAACCGCAACCGCGCCAGCGGATGCGGCGCAATCGTGTGCAGCCG
The DNA here is from genome assembly GCF_025857195.1 of Leisingera thetidis. NCBI lineage: Bacteria > Pseudomonadati > Pseudomonadota > Alphaproteobacteria > Rhodobacterales > Roseobacteraceae > Leisingera > Leisingera thetidis. The sequence continues at coordinate 204,375 of NZ_CP109789.1, forward strand.
CTCCACCACCTCGAACCCCGGCAACCCGGCTGGCACCACAAAAGCGCTGAGACCGCGGGCTCCTGGCGCCTCGCCGGTGCGGGCAAACAGCGTATAGACGTCCGCAATGCCGCCGTTGGAGATCCAGGTCTTCTCTCCGTTCAGGACATAAGCATCGCCATCCAGCGTGGCGGTCATAGTGGAATTGGCCACATCCGAACCGGACTGCGGCTCGGTCAGGGCAAAGGCCGAGACCGCCTTTCCCGCCCGGGTCAGCGGCAGCCATTCCTGCTGCTGTGCTTCAGTTCCGAACAGGGGAAACCGCCCCGGTGCCCAACCCCTGCATTGCAAAGGCGAAATCTGCCAGCCCGTCATGCCGCGCGAGCGTTTCCCGGATCAGGCAGAGCGTGCGCACATCCAGCCGCTCACCCTGCATCGCAGCCGCATGCCGGGTCCAGCCCGCCTCACCCAAAGCGGACACCAGCCCCCTGCAGGCGGCATCGGTATCGCTGTGATCGATCCCGGCCAGAGCACCGCCGGCCCAGGCCTCAAGCTCCGCCGCCAGTTCCCGGTGCCGGTCCTCAAAGAACGGCCAATTCAGAAATGACCTATCTGCCATAGTCTCTCCTCCCGGCCGGAAAACGGATCCGCTCCTTCTTCTAGCCTTCAAACATCCCCGCCGAGGCACCCGCACCCTCCTCCGGCGCAGACTCCCGCAGCTCAATGCGCCTCAATCGCCTTCAAAAGCCGGTTTGTCCTTGTTCACAAAGGCGTGGTAGGCTCGTTCGAAATCCGCCGTCTGCATGCAGATCGCCTGGGCCTGGGCCTCGGCCTCAATCGCCTGTTCGATCGACATCGACCATTCCTGCGCCAGCATGGTCTTGGTCATCATATGGCCGAAACCGGGACCTGCCGCGATGCGTTCTGCCATCCGGCCCGCCTCGGCCAGCAGATCCTCCGCCGCGACCAGCTTGTTGTGGAATCCCCAGGCCGCGCCTTCTTCGGCGCTCATCGAGCGGCCGGTGTACAGCAGTTCCGCCGCGCGGCCCTGGCCGATGATCCGCGGCAGGATCGCGCAGGCGCCCATATCGCAGCCCGCCAGCCCGACACGGGTGAACAGGAACGCGGTCTTGACCTCCGGCGTGGCGATCCGCAGGTCCGAGGCCATGGCTATGATCGCGCCGGCGCCCACGCAGACCCCGTCAATCGCCGCAATGATGGGCTTGCCGCAATTGACCATCGCCTTGACCAGATCCCCAGTCATCCGGGTAAAGGCCAGAAGCTCCTTCATGCTCATCTTCGTCAGCGGGCCGATGATGTCATGCACATCGCCGCCCGAGCAGAAGTTGCCGCCGTTGGAGGCAAAGACCACCGCCTTCACCGTGTCGTCATAATGCAGATCGCGGAACCAGTCGCGCAGCTCAGCGTAGCTGTCGAAGGTCAGCGGGTTCTTGCGATCCGGCCGGTCCAGGGCCACGGTGGCAATGCCGCCGGAAATCTCACAATTGAAGTGGGATACATCTGTTCTCATCTGTCATCACTCTCGCTTGCCGGGCGCTGCGACCAAGGAATCCAGAAGCGCGGAAACAGTTTCGATATCCTGGCCAGAAAGCCCGCCCAGCAGTTCATTGACCCAGCTTTCGTGCGCTCTGGCCTGTGCCCGGAACGCGGTTTGGCCCTTCGGCGTCAGCGTCACCAGCGAGGCGCGCCGGTCGCCGGGCACCGGCACCCGCAGAGCCAGGCCTTCGTCAGCCAGCTTGTCAACAATACCGGTGATATTGCCGTTGGAGACCTTGAGCAGCTTGGAGATCTGGCTCATCTTCAGCCCCTCAGGGAAGCGCAGCAGCGCCGACATCACATCAAACCGCGGCAGGGTGCTGTCGAATTCGCTGCGCAGGCGGCGGCGGATTTCATCCTCGACCGCACTGCCGGCCTTCAACAGCCGCAGCCACAGCCGCAGCCGGTCCTTGGACAGATCACCTGTGAAGAGTTCGGTGGGTTCTGCCATCAGATCTCTCCTCCTGACAGACTGAGCGAATGGCCATTCACTGACCGGGCCCCGTCAGAGCACAGCCAAAGAGTGGTCTGCGCCACCTCATCGATCTGGATGAAGCGTTTCTGGGGGTTGCCTGCCAGCAATGAGGCGCGGGCCTTGTCCTCGCTCATCCCGGTCTTGGCGGTGATATTGTCGATCGAGCGCTGAAGCATCGGGGTTTCGGTGAACCCGGGGCAGATCGCATTGGCGGTGACGCCGCTGCGGCCCAGCTCGATTGCCAAGGACCGGGTCAGCCCGACCACCGCATGTTTTGCCGCGCAATAGCCGCAAACATAGCCATAGCCCTTCAGCCCTGCAGTGGAGGCCACCGCGATCAGCCGCCCCCATCCAGCCGCTTTCATGTCCGGCAGCGCCGCCTGCCAGCAATTCACCACGCCGCTGAGATTGACCGCCAGCATCCCGTTCAGCTGTTCAGCTGTCATCTGCTCAAACGGGCAGCTTTCGGCGGCTCCTGCATTGGCAACCATCACCTCAACCGGCCCATGCTGCTGGCGGGCCTGGCTGAACGCCTCTGCCACGGAATCCGGATGTGTCACATCGCAGGCCGCCCAATTGATCTGGGGGATGGCTGGCAGCGACCTCCTGCAGGGGAGGCTCGCGGCGGCCCAGGATGGTGACCTTGGCACCGGCTTTGGCCATAGCGGTTGCCACGGCGGCGCCGACGCCGCTGCCGCCGCCGGTGATCACCGCATGTCTGCCTGCGGCGCTCATACCCGGATCATCTCGGCTTCGCGGTCGGCCAGGCGCCAGACCTGATCACGCCCGGCGTGGTAGGGCGGCAGCCAGTCCTGCTGCCGGTCGCCGATCCGCGCGGCTTCGTGATGGGTCCAATAGGGATCGGCCAGATGCGGGCGCCCAACAGCAACCAGATCGGCGCGCCCGGCCATCAGGATCGAATTGGCGTGGTCGGCCTCGTAGATATTGCCCACCGCCATGGTGCGGATGCCGGTCTCGTTGCGGATCTGGTCCGAGAACGGGGTCTGGAACATCCGGCCATAGACCGGCCGCGCTTCAGGTGTGGTCTGGCCCGCCGATACATCAATGATATCGGCGCCTGCGGCCTCGAAGGCCTGCGCAATGGCCACCGCCTCTTGCGGCGTCACGCCGTCCTTGCCAACCCAGTCATTGGCGGAGATCCGCACCGACATCGGCTTTGACGCGGGCCAGGCCGCGCGCATTGCCCGGAACACCTCCAGCGGGTAGCGCAGGCGGTTTTTCAGGCTGCCGCCGTAGTCATCGCTGCGCCGGTTGGAGACCGGAGAAATGAAGGAAGAGATCAGATAGCCATGTGCAGCGTGCAGCTCGATCATGTCAAAGCCTGCACGGTCTGCCATTTCAGCCGCCGTTACAAACTGATCGCGCACCGTGTCCATATCGGCGCGGGTCATTTCTCGCGGCGTGTCATTGTCCGCTGACCAGGGCAGCGGCGAGGCAGAAAGCAGCTCCCAGTTGCCGTCGGGCAGCGGCTTGTCCATACCCTCCCAGCCGATGTTGGTCGAACCCTTGCGGCCGGAATGGCCGATCTGGCAGCAGATGCGGGCGCTGGTCTCGGCATGCACGAAATCCGTCAGCCGCTTCCACGCAGCCTCATGTTCCGGCGTATACAGGCCCGGGCACCCCGGTGTGATGCGGCCGGTTGGCGACACACAGGTCATCTCGGTATAGACCAGCCCTGCCCCGCCTTTGGCGCGCTCACCGTAGTGGATCAGATGCCAGTCGGTGGGGCAGCCTTCCACCGCCTTGTATTGCGCCATCGGCGACACCACGATGCGGTTCTTCAGTGACATGTCCCGCAGCTGGAACGGTGCGAACATCGGCGCCCGGACCGGAGTGTTTTCCGCCGGGGTTTTCGCGGTCTGTGCCGTGCCGAACTGCTGCTGGAACCAGCCTTCGGCGGATTGCAGCCACTTGGGGTCGCGCAGGCGCAGGTTTTCATGGGAAATCCGCTGTGAGCGGGTCAGCAGAGAATAATTGAACTGCACCGGATCAAGATCCAGATAGCGCTCCACCTGCTCGAACCACTCCAGCGAGTTGCGGGCGGCGGACTGCAACCGCAGCACCTCCAGCCTGCGCTCCTCCTGGTAGCGTTCAAAGGCGGCCTCAAGCGTGGGTTCCGAATGCAGGTAGCTGGCCAGCGCAATCGCACTATCAAACGCCAGCCGGGTGCCAGAGCCGATCGAGAAATGCGCGGTGGCCGAGGCATCGCCAAGAAGCACCACGTTTTCGTGGTACCATTTCTCGCACAGCACCCGCGGGAAGTTGATCCACACCGCCGAGCCGCGCAGGTGGTCGGCATTGGACATCAGCTCATGGCCGCCCAGGTGGTTTTCGAACACCTTGCGGCAGGTCTCGACGATCTCTTCCTTGCTCATCGCTTCAAAGCCGAAATTATCCCAGGTCTGCTGCGAGCATTCGACGATGAAAGTCGCGGTCTCGTCGTCGAACTGGTAGGCATGGGCCCAGATCCAGCCGTGTTCGGTCTTTTCAAAGATGAACGTGAAGGCATCGTCAAAGCGCTGGCGGGTGCCAAGCCAGATGAACTTGCATTCGCGGGCGTCGATATTCGGCTTGAAGGTGGCGGCATATTCGCTGCGCACCTTGGAATTCAGACCGTCGCAGGCGACCACCAGATCATAGTCCTGCCGCAGTGCCTCGGCGCTGTCGAACTCGGTCTCATAGCGCAGCTCCACCCCCAGCTCGCGGGCGCGCTCCTGCAGCAAGAGCAGCATCTTCATGCGGCCGATGCCGGCAAAACCATGGCCGCCCGACACCGTGCGCACACCGTCATGCACCACCGCAATATCGTCCCAATAGGCGAAATTGCTGCGGATCGCCTCGGCGCTCTTGGGATCGTTGCGCTCCAGGCTTTCCAGCGCGTCGTCCGACAGCACCACCCCCCAGCCAAAGGTGTCATCGGCGCGGTTGCGCTCGATCACCGCAATCTCGTGAGAGGGATCACGCAGTTTCATCGAAATCGCAAAGTAGAGCCCGGCCGGCCCTCCTCCCAAACAGGCAACACGCATGATCTTTTCTCCCAGAAACGCCGGATTATCCGGCCAAGCTTCAAGCTGTTTGCACAGCATAGACGCAAATTGTAGTTTAGTTCAAGCTTAAAATATCAAGGCTTAAAATTTTTATCCCTGCAGGTCTAATGGCCCTAGGGCGCTTAGCCAGGGTTCAACGCTGGCGCAGTTTAAGGTGCTGGAATCTGTGCGTTTCAACGGTAACTCAAATCCTTCTCAATCTATTTCTGCATCGATCAGCCGGTGCTAGTAAGGACCCTTTGATCGATATTCTCACCGGTAATGAAGGCGCTCATGGCGTCCACCCCCGGACGCCTTCTGTCATTTGGCCATTTGTTGGCACCCTTTTTGTTGGGTCTGACTGCTGCCAGGTGTCATGCTTCTGACCGGGTTCGGCGTAGGTGCTGCCCCATGATACGGTCGGAACAGGCAGGATCGGTCTGTCTCCGAAGTGGCATTGCGTTGCCAAGGCGTCCAGCGACCTGATCCTGCCCATCGTCCCCCGCGGCTGTCTAGTCCGCTTGGAAACCACTCTGTATTTTAGATTTCAGGCGCGAGATGGAAACGGGTTATCCATGGTTTCGTTAATCCTCCGGCGATGCATGAGCACTCCGGTTATGCGTGCCGAGGACGCATTAACCGATCGAGTAAAAGGAAAGAATGCGCTGGCTCGTCAATCAGGGCCTGATCACTGAGCAGGCGGGCACCCGCTATTTGGAAGCAGATCACGAACCTGCCGATACCGACCTAAGAGGTCGCTGCACTCAAGATTGAATGGTACGCGGTGGCTAGAAGATCGGGACCCACTTCAGGCCCCATAAAAGCCGAGCGCCGCATCCTCGAGCTAGTGACCCCGGACAGATAACGGCAAGACCCGCGCAATCTGAATTTCTGTGAAAGGGCGGGCCCGCTCCTCGGAGGCCATCTCAACCGCGTTTCTGACGCGACATTGGAGACAACTGTCATATGGCGAGGCCTTTCCCGCCTCGCCGACTTCCTCGGAGGAGCCTGTATCGCAACGCCGCCAGATGCTTATGGGCAGCTTCAAAAGACACCGGGCGCTTAACAACTAACCTTCTATAGCGTAGAGAATATGGACATGTCTGACTTGGACGAGGACGTTGATCGTTCTAAAAAGATGACCCTAACTATTCCAACCAACGACCTCGGCGAAAGGCTCGCTTCTATTCAACCACAACACTGTTTGGCACAGCAGTTGTCCGGCCGACAGAGCACTCAATGCCGAAATCGGCGAGCCGCGGCAGCGTTCGCGTTCCTAGCTGGTTGAGATGGCTAATATAGTCGGGGACGATAATAAGGATCCCATCAAGATCTGCCTCATTGACCTGTTTTGCGATCTTACTAGCCAGGTTTTCATACGAGCCAACAATCGCACCGGGCATGACCGCCTTGTAATCTGCTCCTCCGAGAGGGGCTAGGGACGAGGCGCTCAGCTTGTCGAACCCCTTTGTATTTTTTTGATAGCCACTGGCCAGGTCGGCCAATCCTACCAAGTCGGCGCCAACCTCTAGATGTTCGAGCAATTCCTGGGCCGCTTCGTCTGTTTCGCCCGGGATGATAGTCATTGCACCAAAAACCTTAAAATCGGGCTTGTTGCGATCTTTCGCCAGCTGCTTTGCTAGCTTGGCCTGTTCGACAAACTTGGCATCGCCGCCGCCCATCAGAAACGCAATGTCGCAGCTATCGACGGCGAATTTTAGGCCGCGGGGCGATGCTCCGGCATTGACTAGGGTGGGCCGTTTTGCTGGGCGAGGGCTGAGGATTCCGCCATCGGCTTTGAAATAGGGGCCATCGTGAGTAACAACTTCCTCGCTCCAGTACTTGCGAATGACTGAGACCCAGTCTTCAGCCATGTCGTAACGCTCGTCATGGCCCATGTCATCCCAAAAGCCCAGCGGATAGAGTTGCATGTAATTGCCGCCCGTCACCACATTCAGGCCGATGCGGCCATCTCCGATTTCAGACAACGAGGCTACTATTTTAGCGATGGTCGCTGGCTTATGCACTGAGACGTGGGCTGTGCACCAAACATTGATCCGGTCGGTCGCTTGAGTAAGCGCGCCTGCGGCGGCGATGGAATCGACTGTATCACCCCAGAAGCGGTGCGGACCTTGAGCCCCTCGCCAATTTTGCGGGCTAAGCACGAAATCGAAGCCTAGGTATTCGGCAAGGCGTGTAACCTCTAGCGCGTGTTTGAACGAGCCTGGCGTGTGAGGGGCGTTTGTTGAGTGGACCCAGCCGCTACGAACGGTAGGGATGAAGACTCCGGCTTCGATTTTCTTTTCCATGGCTGTTCTCCTGTCGGTAAGTTCGGATTTTCGGATTAGTCGGCCCATCAGGCGGAAGGCTAAAATGTCGGCGACCAGATCAGCTGTGCGATGTCGCTGTCTCGGGAATGGTGGCTTCAGGCAAATTCTTCGGTCTAGCGCTAGGTTTGCCAAGGGGGGCGGTGTCAAATTTGTTGCGCCAGTAGGATAATTCCTCGATCGTGAGGCAAGCCAGATCATGCTGTGCAGCGAAGGCGGTAACCTGCGCCCCCTTCATCACCGTCCCGTCGTCATTGAACAATTCGCAGATGACCCCCACAGGTTGCAGCCCGGCTAGTCGGCACAGATCAACGGCGGCCTCGGTGTGGCCGGTCCGTTCCAATACGCCGCCATCGCGTGCGATCAGCGGGAACATGTGGCCCGGTCGGACGAAATCAACCGCCAAAGAATCAGGGTTGGCCAGTTCTCGCGCCGTCATGCAACGTTCGGCGGCTGAGATCCCGGTGAGCAATTCCTTACGGGCATCGACCGAGACAGTAAAGGCAGTCGCCAGCGGTGCATCATTCACAGCGACCATCGGCGGCAGTTTAAGCCGGGCAGCAACCTCGCCGCTCAGCGGCACGCAGACAATACCGCAGCCATGACGGATGATGAAACTCATCTGTTCAGGTGTACAAAGCTCTGCCGCGACGATTAGGTCGGCTTCGTTTTCGCGATCCTCGTCATCAGTGACGAGCACCATCTCACCGAGCGCCAGTCGGCGCAGAGCATGAGTGACACGGCAACGGTCCTGGTGGGCGCCTGCGTGCCGAGAGAAGGATTGGCCACTGGGCTTCCGCGAACCAGCGGAACCAGCGGAACCAATGGTGTTAACATCGCCGATCGTGCTGCTAGTGATGGACATAGCCTCTCCAATCTCAATAGTAAGTTGCCGACCCGTAGCGGGCCGGATCGTTGAGAACTATGCCGGACGCGGCAAAATCCAGCTATCCGCCCAACGCCTGAACTTTATCCACTGCTCCTTTGTTAAGCTGGGTTCACTAGAGCCCAGCGGCGGCTTGCTAAATGGGCAAAGTGTATAGACCGACGTAGAAAATCGGATAGCACAATCGGTTAATGGCCTGCCACAATCGGGAACGAGGGCGACGTGGCTATCAGTTACTTCAGTCCAGGTGGAATTCCGCCAAACTAAACCTATAGGAGGAGAGACTATGCCTACTGTTGTCGTTGTCGGAAATCCCAAGCCTGCGTCGCGCACCGCTCAAGCAGCTTCACTTCTGGCTGAGGCTTTGACTGAAAAAGCGCCGGATCATGTGATAGATGTTACCGATCTGGGGCAAGGTCTTCTGGAATGGGAGAACCCGAAAGTCTTAGAGGCGGTAGGTTTGACTGGGCAGGCTGGTCTCGCCATTGTTGCCACTCCGACCTTCAAGGCCACCTATTCCGGCCTCCTGAAGCTATTCCTTGATCAGTTCGCCACGGCCGAGGGGCTGCGTGGCGTAGTCGCGGTGCCGCTGATGCTGGGTGCTGGCCCTACTCACGCTATGGCGCCCGATCTGTTCTTGAAGCCGCTGCTGACTGAACTTGGGGCAACCTGCCCGGCTCCGGGGCTGTATCTGTCGGATAAGACCTATGAGGACGGGGTGCAGATCGCAAAGTATGTTGAAGCCTGGGGTGGCGTGCTGAATGACGCCGTAGCCGGATGGGGGGCACGGAAATGAGCAATTACAGCGGTGTGAACCTGACACCCGATCCGCCTTTTCAAGGACTGGCCGGGGTCGAGGACAAAACGGGACTTCTACGCAGCGCATACGGCTGTTTTCCCTCGGGCGTCGTCGCGGTTAGCGGTCTGTCCGAGGGAAAGCCGGTTTCGATGGTTGCCAGCAGTTTTGTTGGTGTCTCGATAGAGCCGGCACTAGTAGCTTTTTGTGTCCAATGGAGTTCAAATACCTGGGAAGTGCTGAAGGGACTGCCTCGGATCGGCATCTCTGTCCTAGGCGAGGGGCATGACCAAAACGTACGACGACTTGCCTCTCGGGCCGAGGACAAGTTCGATCAACTTGGCTTGTCGGTCAGCGAGGAGGGTGCGGTCTTTATCGATGGTGCGACCGCATGGTTGGATTGCACGCTTCATTCTGTATTGCCAGCTGGCGATCACGGCATCGTGCTGCTTGAGATCGAAGCCCTGACATTGCGGCCGGAAGCCGAGCCGCTGATCTTTCACGGGAGCAGATTTCGCGCCCTGCAGGAGCGCCCGAAAGCCGAGCGCTGAAACTGTCACCGCTCCGACACAACAGGCCATTTCGGCATCTGATTTAAAGCGGCCATCTCCCAGAAATAATCTGGCTCGTAATCCGGATGGGCAGCCAACAATCTCTGGGTTCAAGCCGGAATATCTTCGCAAGTTGCTCCATGCCTTAAAGCGTGGTGCCAGACCTTTCACACTGGAGGAAAGCCATGAAAGCGCATCACAACACATCCGTCGCAGCAGAGTGGGAATGGGAAAAGGACATGCCCCCAGCCCCCGGTATCAGAGCCGGAGACACCATCTATCTTTCTGGTCAGATCGCACTTGATTCTGCCGGCAAAGTGGTAGGCGAGGGCGATCTGATCGCCCAGACTAGGCAGTGCTTTGACAACATTAAGGCTATTCTCGCGCGCGAAGGCGCGACGATGCGCGATATCGTCAAGATGACGACCTATTTTTCTTGTCCGCTGTCAGCCGAAGTCACCCGCGACTACTGGAAGGTGCGGGCCGAGTATTTTGGAGATTACCGACCGGCTAGCACAGGCGTCTCAATCTCCTCGCTGGTGTTTCCTTCGCTTCTCGTCGAAATTGACGTGATCGCTGTTGTCAAAGCGGTCGGTGGCGCCTGATGGCTAGTATCTCACAAGAGGGGTCAACGCTGGAGGCTCTCGAAGTCGATCTATTCTTTTCGGATCTTGGACAACGCAGCATCGAATACAATGCCCGTGCTTCGGTGCCGGATTTTGAAGCCTGTGTCGCTGAATATGCTCGGCTGTCGACCGAGGCCAAATCTGCCTGCTCTGGGCTGTATAACCTGAAATATGGCCCAACCCGCGCTGAAGCACTCGACCTGTTTTTGGCTCCAGGCTCCCTGCAACTTAGCCCAGTCTTTGTCTTTATCCATGGCGGCTATTGGCGGTCGCAAAGTAAGGACGATGCCGCGCTGATGGCCAAGGTTTTCACCGATGCCGGAATCGCGGTCGCAGTGTTGGAGTATACACTTCTTCCGCTAGCGACTCTGGCAGAGGTGGTGCGTGAGATGCGCGGCGCCATTTCGTGGCTTCATCAAAACGCCGCATGTTATGGGATTGACCCGACGCGGATCTTCATCGGCGGCAGTTCGGCTGGGGCGCATTTGGTGGGAATGCTGTTGGCTGATGGCTGGCATGAAGAATTTGGTGTGCCAGTGGATACGGTGAAGGGAGCGATGGCAATTAGCGGCCTCTATGACATCCGCCCCATCTGCGACATTGAGGCTAATGACTGGTTGCGGTTGGTGCCCTCGCAGGCAGAACGGCTGAGTCCACTCTTCAAGATCCCAGATAAAGCGCCGCCGCTGGTGCTGTCGGTCGGCGGCTTGGAGACGCAAGGCTTTCGCAACCAGACACGTGCCTATGCTGAGGCCTGGCGTGCGAAGGGGCATCAACTAATGATGATTGATGCTCCGGATCGAAATCATTTCAACCTGCTTTCAGAACTCGCCTGGCCAGACCGTTCTCTGACGTGCGCGGTGCTGAACATGATTGAGAACAGCCGCCGCTGATCGGTGTGGTCTGCATAAATAGCGTACCCTTTAACAAAGATGGCGAGTGGCTGCCAGGGCTAAAAAATATCGAAAAACTCACCAACACGGAGGACACGAAATGAACAGATGGACCGCGCTTACAATAATTTCGGTTTCTTTTCTACAATGCACCCTGAACTGGTTTGGCATCGTGCCGGCCTTTGGCTCGCTGATGACAGAAATGGGGCTGGGTTATCCCGAGCTTGGGCTGCTCGTCGGTATTTTCGTAGCCGGCTATGGTATTGCTCATATCCCGGCCGGGCTGATCTCCGAAGCGTTCGGGATGCGTTTTGCTATGGTTGCAGGGATTGCGGTGCTGACACTGGGAACGGTGCTAGCCGCCGTTACGTCTAGCTATCAAATCCTGCTCGTCGCCCGCTTCATTAGCGGGGTCGGAGCTTCGATCTATGTTGGAGCGGCTCTTGGCCTTACCGCAGCCTGGTTCCGGGGGCATGAACTTGGCACTGCCTATGGCATTGTATCCGGAGTCGCTTTTACGCTTGGCGCTTTGCTTGGGCTCTATGTCTGGATCGACGTCGTCGCTGCGCTAGGCTGGCGCGGCGCGCTGCTGGCCGCCGCTGGTGTGGCGGCTGCGACCTTCCTGCTGCTGCTGATCATCTTCCCGGTTCCGACAGCCGGGGAAGATCAACAAGAGGTTGGGGCAAGTAACCTTAACACAGGCTCCTTGAAGCGGACCTTTGGAAATCATGATCTCTGGCTGATTAGTGCCAGCTTCATCGGTGGTTATGGAAGCTATCTGACAGCTTCGCAGCTTCTGCCACAATTTGCCTCCGAGCACTTGCAGATCGAGGCCCATGATGCGAGCTTGCTGGGTGCGGTTTTGCTTGTCAGCGGCATAGTAGGTGGGCCGCTCGGAGGCTGGTTGGCCGATCGTGTTTTTGGCATGATCCCGACCTTTATTGCCGCCTGTATCGTACAATCCGCTGCCCAATTTCTCGTTCCACATCTTGGCTTTGCCGGGTTGGTGGTCGCGTCGGCAGTGATTGGCACATCTTCCATCATGGCATTCTCAGCTTGGATCTCGACCCCCGGTTTCTGCCGTGACTGGCTAGAAATATCGGACATTCCCACAGCCTGCGGGCTGATGCTGACCATTTCAGCCATCGGCGGGTTCATCGTCCCGATCCTCTATGGCTGGATGATGGCAAATGCTGGCCATCAGGCTGCCTGGTTTTTACTTGGTGGATTGCCTGTTGCGACGATGCTGATCTGTGTCTTCGCACCGTTGCGGTCGCTGAAAACTCGCCAAGTCGAAGCGACAGCCGAATATTAACCGATGAAATGGCGGTGTGAAACCGCAACCAGGAAGCCGTGCGTACACAGTGCGGCTTCTTGTCGTCAAATCTGTGAGAGTTGCCCGCGGAAAAGCGGATAGACCAACTCAGCAAATCGGATAGCTGGTTTTTCGATATCGGATATAGTTAGTTTCGAGGCGTACCGGACGCGAGATCTTTTGCCGGTCTGATGAAGATGAAGTCTAAATTTGTGGCCTGTGGCGTCCGGTTTGACACATAGTTTCCACATGAGTCCAAGACCAGTACATGGTCTTCGGCGCCGCGTTGCTCAGAAAACCCGGAGAATAAAATGTTTGTACCAGCGAAAAACCAGCAGCAGCAGGAGAGTCTGCCCCTTAACTGCAGCTTTGAACGTTCGGACTGGGAGATTTTAGCTAGCTTTTGGCATCCTGTCGCTAATAGCGATGAAGTGACCGATGCGCCTGTTCGCGTGCACTTACTCGACATGCCCGTAGTTCTTTTCCGTACACCTGACGGAATTAAAGCGGCTAAGGACGTCTGTATGCATCGCGGCGGGCAGTTGAGCCTCGGTTCAGTCTGCAACGGCATCCTTGTCTGTGGCTTCCATGGCTTCGAATATAATGGCGAGGGCACCTGCGTCGGTATTCCAGCGCTTGCAAAGGGGTCGCCTATCCCGAAGAAGTTGCGACTGAAGAATTTTCAGTGCCGGGAGCGCTACGGACTGGTTTGGGTTTGCCTCGCTGATCAGGCTCGTGCCGAGATGCCAGAATGGCCGCAGATAGAGGATGGATCGGGTAAGGTTATTCCTGTTCCCTCCTACGAAATACGGGCTTCAGCCGGACGCCGGGTCGAGAATTTCAACGATATTGCCCACGTGCCTTTCTTGCACCGCGACTCATTCGGTGGTCCGCCTACAGATATTGCTCCTTATGAAGTCGTCTCGGGCGACAACACCTTGGCCTTCAAAGTCGACATCCTCGAACAGACCCGTTACTCTGGCGAGTATGGCGGTAAGCCTGCTTATCATTCTTCAGTCTATTCCTATGAACTGACCTTGCCGTTTGCATCTTCAGCCAAAATTTCAAATCCCGAAAGTGGTGATGTATATCGGGTTTACGACATTGTTAGCCCTGTCTCCTCTGACCGCTCTCGGGTGTTCCAGATCGTTGTCGATGAAAGCTTCAAGATGACACCCGAAGCGGTTCGGGCTTTCAATGATGTGGTGAACAAGGAAGATTCGCCACAGGTCGAGGCTCAATCGCCCTTTGACCTACCCTTGGACCTCCGCGACGAGATCCATATTCCTGCCGACCGTATGTCGGTGGAATATCGTCGGAAGCTAGCGGCTTTGGGGCTGGGAGCCGAGGCATATCGATAGGCACGGAATTGGAGGAAGGCATGACTGAGTCCATCGAAGTTGTAGTTCGGAGCGTGACCGACGAGGCAGAGTGCATCCGGTCTTTCGAATTGGTTCGACCTGAGGGCGGCCCGTTGCCGGGTTTTTCCGCGGGTGCTCATATCGACGTGCACACACCGAACGGAAAGCTTAGGCAATATTCCCTGGTGAACGACGAGCGTGAGACTTACCGCTACATCATCGCTGTGCAGAATGAAGAAACTGGGCGCGGCGGTTCGCGCTCTATGCATGTTGATGTCGGGGCAGGCACGCTGCTCCGTATCGGCATGCCACGCAACGCCTTTCCACTGGGGAACCACATCCCACCTACGGTTCTATTGGCAGGCGGTATTGGTGTAACCCCGCTGCTAGCGATGGCGCGCAGCCTCCAGGCGCGTGGGAAGCCGTTCGAGTTCCATTTCGCCACCCGATCGCGAGCGAGCACCCCCTTTCTCGACCAGCTTCTGCACGGCCCCTTCAAAAAAAATACCCGTGTATATCATGATGACCAACCCGGCATGAAATTGGAGATCGACTGCTTTGTCGACCAGTTGCTCCCACAATCGCATCTTTATCTCTGCGGTCCGAGCGGGTTCATGTCCGCAGTGTCGGATGCTGCCGAAGCTCGGGGAGACATCGTCCTTCACCGGGAATATTTCGGAGCTCCGGTCACGGAAATAGGATTGAGCGAAGCGTTCAGTCTTGAATTGGCCCGTTCTGGAATAAAAACCACTGTGGCGGCGGATCAGAACATACTCGAAGTGCTGCAATCGCTGGATATTGACTGCGCGACTAGTTGCGAGGAAGGTATCTGCGGAACTTGCTTGACAAAAGTCCTAGCCGGTGAAATCGATCACAGGGATCATTTCCTTTCGGCGTCGGAAAAGGCGCTTGGGGATCGCATGCTTGTCTGTGTGTCTCGGTGCAAGGTTGGCTCGAAGTTGATTCTTGATCTGTAGCTTCCTTGGTATAGACTGTTTCTATCGGAAATAGGTTCGGCGAGTGTCCAGTGCGTGTCGGAGGATAAAGCCATGAGCATCAGCCTGCTTCGAGCACAGAGGTTTGCACAGGTCAGCGAAAGACAGGCGTCATCGGTGCATGAGTTCATGGAGAGTATCTCCGGCCCGCACCAACTGGAAATTTATCACCAGAAGGAACTGGCATTTAGCTATGCGGGCAACGCCGTCCCATCGGCCAATATCTCGTTCGGCTATCTTGAATATGGTACCCAAGTCAGTGTCGAGATGGGCGCGGGCATCGAACACTACACGGTGAACTTGCCGCTTACCGGGCATCAGACGGTGTCCCACGGACAAAGGAAGATAGCTTCGAACCCGCAGCACGGCATTCTGCTCTCGCCCAAAATGCAGTTGCAGATCGATATCGACCACGAATACCGCTCTATCTTCGTGGTCATCAACAGGGGGATGATAGAACTTGCGCTTAGTCGGTTGATCGGACGGCGGACCCAGCAGCCACTGGTCTTTGATATCGACATGCCGATGCAGGTGGCTGCAACGGCTTCCTGGTGGCGCATGACCGAACACTACCTGAACGAGATGTCGATCGAGGGCAGTATCCTGTCCTTTAAGAATGCCGCCAAGGAACTGGAACTGTCGATGGTGCGCGCCCTTCTTGTGCACCAGAAGAACAATTATTCCGATGAAATCTCGTGCAACCTGTTCGAGTTCATGCCCCCCTACATGCAGCGGGCCGTGCGTCATATTGAGGACTTCTATCAGGACGAGATTCCGCTGGACCGTTTACGCAACGTGGCCGGGGTCTCGGCCGACAAGCTATGTGCCGGGTTCAGGGAGTATTCCGGCACCACGCCGATCGGCTATATCAAGAAGACACGGCTGATGAAGGCGCGCGAGCAGTTGATGACCGACACGGCGGGAAAAGGCGTCTCGACCATCGCGTTCGACGTAGGCTTCAACCATCTCGGGCGGTTCTCGGTCGATTATCGCGCCATGTTCGGGGAAAGCCCTTCGGAAACGGCGGCCCGCACTCGGCAGGTTCGTTTGTAGCAGTGCAGAGCAGGTCCAGATGGCGCGACGCTGGCCACGTTCTGAGAATCTGGAATTTTCATGTTAACAGCATGTGTGAGAACGGCGGTGTGAAAGTCGACCACGGTAGCGGCGGGATGTGAGCTGCTCCCTGAAATTCGGACACTGACGTAAGCTACGATTTGCTGTCTGTTGATCTTCGACGAATTGGAGATCAGATATGTCGAAGCGGAAGAACCATTCACCTGAGTTCAAGGCCAAGGTCGCGCTTGAAGCATTGAAGGGGGAGCGGACGGTCGCCGAGCTGGCCAGCCAATTTGGCGTTCATCCGACGATGATCCACGGTTGGAAACGGGCCTTGCTGGAAGGTGCATCCGGTGTGTTCGAGCGTGGCAGCAAGAAAGCCCCCGCGATCGACGAAGAGCAGGTTGTTGATTTCCGCTTAGATCTGACCCGGGATTTTCATCGAGAACTGACCCGCCTGATAGTTATGTTCTGGTGGTTATGTCTGGGTCAACGGCTCTTTCCCTCCTGTTCTGATTTTGCGGCGGCGGAACTGGCTTTGAAGCGGTAGCTGTCGTTTCCGGTTTCCAGGATGTGGCAGCGGTGGGTGAGCCGGTCGAGGAGCGCCGTGGTCATCTTGGCATCCCCGAGGACGGCGGCCCATTCGCTGAAGCTGAGGTTTGTCGTGATGATCACGCTGGTGCGCTCGTACAGCTTGCTCAGCAGGTGGAAGAGCAATGCGCCCCCGGATGCACTGAATGGCAGGTAGCCCAGCTCATGTAAATTGTAAAACTTCCGACTTGATCTGACGGACACCTCAGCTTTCAGTGCTGAGAATGGCTTGCCGGCTGTCCGAAGTCTCGGAAGTGTTGATTTCCGCTGCAGCTATGGCTGAATCTGGTGTTTGGGCGGTTTGAAAGCTGGCGGTGCATCTGGTTGGTTTGATGTCGCCAAACAAACCACCAACCATCGAGGACGCACCACCATGAATGACGCTACCATCATCGAATTTGCCGGTCGAGACACCGTGTCGGACCCGCTGACGGATCTTCTGCGCAAGGGCGCGCGGGAGCTTCTGCAAACGGCGGTCGAGGCGGAGCTGGACGCTTTCCTGGCCGAATTTGCGAAACACCGCACCCCGGAGGGCCGGGCCGCGGTTGTTCGGAACGGACACCACCCCGAACGCGCCGTGCAGACCGGGATCGGCCCGGTCACGGTGCAGATCCCGAAGGTGCGCTCGAAGACGGGCGCGCCTGTGGCGTTCCGCTCGGCGCTGGTCCCGCCTACGTCCGCAAGGCGAAGTCGATCGAGGCGGCGCTGCCCTGGCTGTACCTCAAGGGCATCTCTACGGGCGAGATGGGCGCAGCACTCAAGGCGCTCCTGGGCCCGGACGCGACCGGCTTCTCGGCCAAGACAGTGGCGCGGCTGAAGGCGCAATGGGCGGAGGAGTACGACGCCTGGCGCAAGGCCGATCTTGGCCGTGATGAATGGGTCTATGTCTGGGCCGACGGGATCTACAGCGGCTTGCGCGGCACAGATGACCGGCTCTGCGCCCTGGTCGTGATCGGCGTCAATGCGCGCGGCGAGAAGCATTTCCTGGCCATCGAGGACGGCGTGCGGAAAGCACCCAAAGCTGGCGCGAGGTCCTGCTGGGGCTCAAAAGCCGCGGCCTCAACGCTCCGAAACTGGCGGTCGGCGACGGGGCCATGGGATTTTGGGCGGCTCTTGAGGAAGTCTATCCCTCCACCCGGCAACAGCGCTGCTGGGTGCATAAGACGGGCAACGTTCTGAACTATCTGCCAAAGCGCAGTCAGCCCAAGGCAAAGAAGGCGCTGCACGACATCTGGCAGGCCGAGACCCGTGAAGATGCCCGCAAGGAGTTTGACTTGTTCGTCGGCACCTACGAAGCGAAATACCCCAAGGCGGTCGAATGCCTGGTCAAGGACCGCGACGAACTGCTGACCTTCTACGACTTCCCCGCCCAGCACTGGCAGAGCATCAGGACGTCAAATCCCATCGAGAGCGCGTTCGCCACCATCCGCCACCGCACGAAACGCACCAAGGGATGCCTGAGCCGGGACGGGATGCTCCACATGATGTTCAAGCTCGGCCAATGCGCTGAGAAAAGCTGGCGCAAGCTGCGCGGCTTCGCTCATCTCGCAGACGTCATCGAAGGCGTCGATTTCATCAACGGCATCAAGCCATCAACACAAGATCAGGCCGCCGCTTGATGACCGCCCAAACACCAGATTTGACAATAGCTCTTTCCGCTGAGAAGTGACCCGGTATTTTCACCGAGATTTGACCCACCCTCAGTATGCGACTTTGCTCATGACCTGGTCAATGTAGCGGACTCCTTTCTTGTCTTCTTGGCAGCCTCGGCGCTCGCCTTGAAGCGGTAGCTGTCGTTGCCGGTTTCCAGAATGTGGCAGCGGTGAGTGAGCCGGTCGAGGAGCGCGGTTGTCATCTTTGCGTCGCCGAAGACCTGGGCCCATTCCGAGAAGCTGAGGTTTGTGGTGATGATCACGCTGGTGCGCTCGTAGAGTTTGCTCAGGAGGTGGAACAGCAACGCGCCGCCGGATGAGCTGAACGGCAGGTAGCCGAGTTCGTCGAGGATGACCAAGTCAATCTTGGTGAGCATCTCGGCCATTCTGCCGGCCTTTCCAAGCGCCTTTTCCTGCTCCAGCGCGTTGACGAGTTCCACGGTCGAGTAGAAGCGCACTTTGCACCTGTGATGCTCGATGGCCTGGACGCCGATGGCCGTTGCGATGTGGCTTTTGCCGGTGCCCGGTCCGCCGATCAGGACAACATTCTCGGCGTTTTCCATGAACGCGCCACGGTGCAACTGCCTGACGGTGGCTTCATTAATCTCACTGGATTTGAAGTCAAAGCCCGCGAGGTCCTTGTAGGACGGGAAGCGCGCCACCTTTGTGTGATAGGCAATGGAGCGCACTTCTCGCTCTGCCACCTCGGCCTTGAGCAACTGGGACAACATCGGCGTTGCGGCCTCGAACGCTGGCGCGCCCTGGGCGATCAGATCATCAACGGCCTGCGCCATACCATGCAGCTTGAGGCTGCGCAGCATGATCACAATCGAGGCGCCTGCAGGGTCATGACGCATGGCGCTTCTCCCCCGCCTGTCTCAGGTTGTCATAGCGGTCGACGTTGGCCTTTGGTGCCGTTTCCAAGGTCAGGGCGTCTGGCGGATCGACCTCGGGAAGGTCGGGCTGCTTCTTGTCGATCAGCCTGTGGAGCAGGTTCAGGATGTGCGTCTTGGTGGGCACGCCGGCTTCCAGCGCCAGTTCGACGGCGCACAGAACGGTGTCTTCGTCGTGATGCAGAACTAAGGATAGGATATCGACCATCTCCCGGTCACCACCCTCCTTTCGCAGCATGTGATCCTGCAGACGGCGGAAGGCATCAGGCATCTCCGTGAACGGCGCGCCGTTGCGCAGGGCCCCGGGTTTTCGCTGGATCACCGCCAGATAATGGCGCCAATCATAGATGACCTTTCCAGGTTTATGGTGTGACCGCTCGATGATGCGGTCATGGATGCAAACGGTTTGGCCTTCGGCCACCACCACCAGCCGGTCCGGATAGACATGCAGGCTGACACGGCGGTTCGCAAAGCTGGCGGGCACGCTGTAGCGATTGCGCTCGAAGGTGATCAAGCACGTCGGCGATACCCGTTTACTGTGCTCGACAAACCCATCGAAAGCCGGGGGCAGCACCATCAGCATCGGCTTCTCTGTTTCCCAGGCATCAGCAATCGTGCCGGGCAGGTCCCGGTGTTTTGTCTCGGCCCAAAGGGCCACACAGCGATCCTCCAACCACTGGTTCAGTTCATCCAGATCCTTGAAGACAGGCATGACCTGCCACAGGCGGTTGCGCGCATCCTGTACGTTCTTCTCAACCTGCCCTTTCTCCCATCCGGCTGCCGGGTTACAGAACTCAGGCTCAAAGACGTAGTGGCTGGCCATGGCCTTGAAGCGGGCATTGACGTCACGCTGTTTGCCTCGACCAACACGATCCACCGCCGTCTTCATGTTATCGTAAATCCCGCGACCAGGAACGCCGCCGAAGACACGGAACCCATGCCAATGGGCGTCAAACAGCATCTCGTGGGTTTGCAGCGGATAGGCCCGCACCAGGAACGCCCGGCTGTGAGACAACTTGACATGAGCGACCTGCAGTTTGGTCCGTTCGCCGCCGATATTGGCCCAATCTTCGCTCCAATCGAACTGGAACGCTTCGCCTGGCTGGAACACCAAGGGCACGAATGTGCCGCGACCCGTCGTCTGCTCCGCCCGGTGCCGATCCGCACGCCAGGTGCGGGCAAAGGCCGCCACACGCCCGTAGGACCCTTCATAACCAAGCTGCACCAGATCAGCGTGCATTTGCTTCACGCTGCGGCGTTCCTTACGCGACTTCCGCGTCTGCACCAGCAACCAGGCTGACAGACGATCCGCATACGGGTCCAGCTTGCTCGGCCGAGGTGGCGTCTTGAACTTCGGCTCTACCACGCCTTCGCGCAGGTACTTTCTGATGGTGTTACGAGACAGGCCCGTGCGCCGGGAAATCTCGCGGATTGGCATTTTGTCACGCAATGCCCAGCGTCGGATAACACTCAAAAATCCCATGTCGATCACTCCATATCTCCCCGACCAAATCCGTCGGGGCAGCGTGTTCACATGGGTCAATTCTCAGTGGAAAATTATGAGGCTACCGGGTCACTTCTCAGCGGAAATCAACACAGGGGCGCAAAGCGGGCCAAAACAGCTCTCGCACGCAAGATCGGGGTGCTCCTGCATCGCCTGTGGATTGACGAAACCCTGTTTAAGCCGTTTCCATCCCGCGCCTGAAGTCTAGAATACCGAGAGGTTCCCAAGCGGAGCAGACGGCCGCCGGGGACGATGGACAGGATCAGGTTGCTGGACACCTTGGCAACGCAATGCCGCTTCGGAGATAGACCGATCCTGCCTGTTCCGACCGTATCATGGGACGGCACCTACACCGAGCCCGGACAGAAGCATGACACCCGGCAGCAGTCAGGCCCAACAAGAGGGGTACCAATAGATGACTAAATGACAGAAGGTGTCCAACTTGCCAATCCCCGTAGGACACGTCGATGCCGCGCTCAAGCAGCAATTCCTCCACCTCCCGCAAGCTCAGATAGAACCGCACGTAGAGCCAAACCGCACGGGCGATGATTTGCGGTGGGAAGCGGTGGCGCTTGTAGCTGATGTTCGGCGTGTTCATCGTTGCCAGCTATGGCCAAATCGCAACGCAAGCAATCGTGGGTTGGTTTGTGTGACAACACCGACCCGGCGCTTTTCGCCGCGGCCCAGGCCGCCTCGACCAGCATGGCGCGGGCATGGCTGCGTCCGGCCTTGCTGATCCGGCCATGGTAGGCAGGCCCGAGGCCGGACTGGCGCACCCACGGGAAGTTAATGTGAGATTGCCACCAGAGTCCAAGTCGCCTTCGCCCGGATCGTCCTCAAGCTCGGTCAGCCGATAAACAACTGACCGCTTTTTTTGCAGTGAAATGGCGCGCAGTCACAGCTGCGCGCTCCCCTGTGCTCTCAGGTGTTCAGGCAAATTTTCCTGACAGCAGCGTTCCGGCATCCGGCACGCGGGCTTCGAGGCCGAGCGCCTTGAGCATCTGGTGCGTGGTCGCGACCGCGGCCGAGAGCACCGGGATGCCGCATTCGTCCTCGACTTTCTGGATCGCCGCCAGCGAGGGCATCTGAACGCAGGCCGAGAGCACCAGCGCGTCGATGTTCTTGAGGTTCACGCGCTTGTAGATATCCAGCAGGTTCAGCGGATCCTGCGCGGCCACTTCCAGATTGTCGGGGATCTCCAGCGCCACGTAATCGCTGACTTCGACGCCCTCGGCCTCGATGTAATCGGCAACCATCTGGGTCAGCGGTTTCATGTAGGGCGCGACGATGGAGATGCGTTTCGCACCCATCAGGTGCAGCCCGTCGACCAGCGCGCCGGCCGAGGAAACCACCGGGGCCGGATGGCCGTTTTCCACCGTGACCTCATGCAGGCGCTTCTGGCTTTCGCGGTGGTAGCCCTTGCCCATCGACATGATCGCCACCAGGCAGGCGTAGCCCATCACATCGACATCGGCATCGCTGAGTTCCAGCGCGCAACGGTCGCTGTCGCGGTCCATCGCGGCCAGTTCCTCGGGGGGTGACCTTCTTCATCCGCATCCGGCTGGAATGGAACGAGAAGCGTTCCGGCAGGATGGTTTCGCGGGCGCGCAGCATCGCGGGGATCTCGCGCTCCATCGTCAGGTTCGACGATGGAACGATCTGCCCGATCTTGTAGGAATTCGCCACGGCTCAGTCCCCGATCTTGATGACGGGATTGCGCAGAACGCCAATTCCGTCGACACCGCATTCGATCACGTCGCCGGGCCACATCCATTCCTGTGGGTCCCGGCCGGCGCCGACGCCGGCCGGGGTTCCGGTGGCGATGATGTCTCCGGGCTCCAGGGTGATGCCCGAGGAAATGTCGGCGATCAGCGTCGGGATGTCGAACAGCAGGTGCTTGGGTGTTGGAGCGCTGCTTCTCTTCGCCGTTCTTCTTCAGCCAAAGAGTGAGGTCATGCGGATCGGCCACCTCGTCGGCGGTGACGATTGCCGGGCCCATCGGGCAATAGCTGTCCTGGCCCTTGGAGAAGATCCACTGGCCGGCGCGGCGGTTGTCGCGGGCCGAGATGTCGTTGATCACCGTGTAGCCGAAGACATGGCTCATCGCGTCGTCCTTGGCGATCCTCGTGGCGCGCTTGCCGATGATCACACCCAGTTCGACCTCCCAGTCGAGCATCTGGGTCATGGCGGCATTGTGCTGGATCGGTTCGCCGTCGGCGATCACCGAGGTCGGCGGCTTGGAGAACACCACCGGCTTGTCCGGCAGATCGGCCGAGGTATCCAGCGATTTCGCCGATTCCGCTACATGTTCGACATAGTTCAGGCCGATGCCAAAGATGTTCTTGCGCGGCCGCGGAATCGGCGCCAGCAGGCGGGCGTTTTCCTGCGCCAGCGAGATGCCGGCCGGGCGGCTGCCGTCGGTTTCGGCGATTGCCCGTGCCAGGGCGGCAAGGGCGTCCGGCCCTTGGTCGATCAGGTCCAGCATGGTGGCGGGGAAATCCTCGCCGACGACGGTTCCGAGAGCTTCGACGTCAATGATCAGCCCGTCGTGGATGGCGCCGAGACGGCCTTCGCTCGCCGCGGAGCTGCGATAAGTAACAAGTTTCATGAGTGTCTTTCCAGATTTGCTTAGCTTTCGACGATCTGATGACCGTCGTTGTCTTCGAGCGCCTGCTCGGCATAGAAGCCCAGTTTGCGCATGGTCGGCAGGTCGTGGAACGAGAACAGGCAGGCGTCCTCGCCGGCTTGCGTGTTGCAATGCTCGTGCCACATCCAGGGCGGCACGCAGAAGATATCTTTTTCCTTCCAGTCGAACCGCTTGCCGTTGATCACCGAATAGCCTTCGCCCTTGGCCACCTGATAGATCACGTTGCCGGTGTGGCGGTGCGCCTTGGTGTGTTCAGAGGGGCGCAGCAGCTGCATGTTGGCGCCCATGGTCAGCATCGGATCGGCGCCGGTCTTGGGGTTGATATAGCGCATGATCACGCCGTCATAGGGCGAGCCGTCGGTGACCTTGGCGTAGCTCTGCAATGCCTCGTAGGTCTGGTCCCAGCGGAACTTGAGCAGCGGCGAATAGGGTTTGTCCCAGCGGTCCAGCTCGGGCATCAGCGCCGGGTGGCCATAGGTTGCCGGGCTGTCGTCCAGTGGCAGGCTGGTGGTCTGGTAGTCGTTCTCGTGGACGGTATAGAAATTGGCCTCGAGCGCGTTGGTCAGCGGGATGTCGAGACCGTCCTGCCACAGGCAGGTCGAGCCGTCTTCCTCGATGCCGTGCTCGTGCCAAGTCCCGTTCGGCGTCAGCACGAAGTCGCGCGCCCCGAGGCTCATCTTGTGGCCGTCGACAATCGTGTAGGCGCCGGTTCCCCTCCATGATGAAGCGCAGCGCGGAGGCCGCGTGCTTATGCGCGCCGGCCCGCTCGCCGGCCTTCATGGTCTGGATGCCCGAGAACAGCCAGCCGCAGGCGGCGCTGACGTCGCGGCGCTTGGGGTTGCGCAGGTAGACCACCCGGCGGCCCGCATCCTCGGGGCGGACCAGGTCGATGGCGCGCAGCACCTGCGGCCGGATCTCATCCCATTTCCAAAGCACCGGTGCCGAAGCCGGGGTCGGCTTCCCAGGGTTCGATGTCGTTGGCCACGGTCCAGAGCGCGCCGGTGTCGATCTTGGCCAGATCCTCGTAGAAGGCTTCCAGCTCCGGGTTGTCCTTGACCCGGGCGCGGCCCATCTGGTTGTCTCGTTCGTCAACAGTGGTCATGTCGTCCTCCAGGCTTTATCAGATCCGTTTGAAGTGTCGGCCGCCTGCGCGCCGGTCTCCGGCTCCGGTGCGTTGGCCGATGGACGCGGGGCAGCGGAAAGCGTCAGCGGCGCTTGCGGCGCATTGTTGAGATGCAGCGCGAAGACATCGAAGCGGTTGTAATGGCCGGTGATGTCATGCATCTGCTTGGGCTGGATGCAGCGCGCCAGGTCGATCTCGCCATAGACGATGCCTTCGGCGTCGATCAGCCCTTCGGTCACCTCCCGGCCGTCCGGGCCAATGATCCCCGAATAGGCGCCGGATTTGCGCTCCAGAAGGGTGCGCGCATCGGGGCGGATTTCCTCCATCGCAGTGATGATCTCCTCGGATACCGTCGAGGTGGAGATCACGGTGAACACCTTGCCCTCGAAACTGTGCGACATGCCACGCAGTTTGATCGCATCGGCCATGTCGTAATCGGGCGGCGCCACCGGCAGCGCGATGTAGCTGGCGGCATGCACCAGCTCGCCCTGCGCCAGCAGCGAGAACCGCGCCAGCGTATTGGTGTTCTCGCCGCAGGCCAGCCCGCCCAGCGGCCCGATCGCGGTGTCATGGACACGCAGGCTCGATCCGTCGCCGCCGGTCCAGGTCAGCTTTTCCGCCCAGGTCGGCACCAGCTTGCGGTGCTTGCCGAGGATCGTCCCGTCAGGGCCGATGAACACCAACGTGTTGTACAGCGTGCCCAGGGACACCGGGCTGCGTTCGTTCACCCCGATCACCACATGCACGCCGTGGCTCGCCGCGGCCTTGCAGACGATGTCGATTTCCGGCCCCGGCAGGAACACCGAGGCGCGCACCAGCTTCTCGAACCAGGCGCTGCCGGTCACCGGATCGGTGATCCAGCTCCAATAGGGGTAGCCGGGGATGTAGACCTCGGGGAACACCACGAGCTGCGCCCCGTTGCCTGCTGCCTCGGCAATCAGCCCGGCAGCCTTTTGCGCCGTTGCGAAGGCATCCAGAAACACCGGTGAAGACTGCACCGCCGCAGCGGTGAATGTGCCGAGAAAGGTATCGGGGTTCATTGGATCACCATGAATAATTCAGTTCCTTTACCTGTGTCCCAAATCTGGACTATTAGTTCTAGGAACTATTTCTTGGCTTGGTATAATGTAATGGATATACGAAAATCCGCCTCCTGGACCCGCAGGCTGAAGCTGCGCCATCTCGAAATCTTCTCTAGCCTCGTGGTTGCGGGCAACCAGTCGGCAGCGGCCGACAAGCTGAACATGACCCAGCCGACCCTGTCCAAATGGCTGCGCGAGCTGGAGCAGGACATTGGCGCGCAGCTCTTTGTGCGTGGCAAGACGCTGCGCCTCACCTCCTTGGGCGCCGAATTCCTGTTGTTTGCCGAACATGTGCTGGGCGAGGCGGAAAATGTCTCGGAAGTGCTGCAGGACATGCGCGCCGGGCGGGCCGGGCGGGTGCGGATCGGCGTGCTGCATGCGGTGGTGTCGGATTTGGTGCCGACGGCAATCCTGAAATTCCGCGAGAGCGCGCCCAAGGTGCGGATCACCGTGGTCGAGAATACCCTTGTACCCCTGCTTGATGCGCTGTTGCGGCGCGAGCTGGACGTGATCATCGGCCGTATTCAAGGAGCGGTACTGGAAGGGGTTAATGCCGAGGTTCTCTATGACGAGCAGGTGGTGGCCGTGGTGCGGGCCAGCCACCCGCTTCGCTTGTCGGCGCGGCCGAGCTGAGCGGCCGCCGGCAAGTTTCCCTGGCTGGTGGCGCCGCCGGGCACGCCGATGCGCACCCGGATGGAATCCGAGTTCGTCAATGCCGGGGTGCCGTTTCCCGACGAACTGCTGGAATCGCGATCGGTGATCGTGAACGAGACCCTGCTGCGCAATGCCGACATGATCACCCTGATGTCAAAAAACGTCGCGCGCTACTACACCCAGCATGGCGTGCTGACCGAGCTGGGCCTGCCGATGACCGGCGGGCTGGGCCCGATGGGGATGTATCTGGCCGATGAGAAACCGCGCCCCGCGGTGGGACGCTTTGCCGAGATCGTCCGCGAAATCGCCCAGCAATACGCGTCAAAATAATACCAAAAAGAATATACCTCTCCAAGATTTTGTTTCTTTCCTTCATAGACCGTGCTGCGCAAGAGTTAAGGTGCAAAACGCAGAATGTGGCGTCACCATTCTCTTGGGGAGGATAACGGATGAAGAAGATCTTTGGGAAAACCGCGCTCGCCGGTTCCCTGGCGGTGGGCCTGCTCGCCGGAACCGCCCGGGCGGAAACCGAATTGCTGTTCAGCACCTTTTTCCCGCCGCAGCATGTTCTGGTGAAGGATGTGCTGGTGCCCTGGGCGGAAAAGGTCGCCGAGGCGACCGATGGCGAGGTCACCGTGACCTTCGCGGCCTCCAGCCTGGCGCCGCCGCCCAAGCAGCTCGACATGGTGCAGGACGGGATCGCCGATGTGACCGTGCAATTCGCCGGTGTCGTTCCGAACCGCCTGACAACCCTTCTGGTCGGCGCGGTTCCCGGTCCGACCGGCACCAGCGAGGCGATGTCGCGGGCGCTCTGGCGCACCCATGAGGCGCATTTCGACGTTGCCGAAGAGTTCGACCGCCTGCAACTCCTGTCGCTCTTCGCCCTGCCGCCGCAGATGATGTTCGGCACCACCGGCGCGCCGATCTCTTCTGTCGAGGAGATGAAATCCGCGCGCATCGCGACGACCCCCGGCACCGCGGCCAAAGCGTTTGGCGCGGTCAGTTCCGGCATCGTCGCCGGTCCTGCCTTCCGCTACTTCGAGCTAGTCAGCAAGGGTATGGTCGATGCCTTTGTGGCGGTGACACCGATCGACGTAATCGGTTTCAACCTTGCCCCCTATACCAAGACCGCCACCGATATGGGCAGCCTCGGCACCGCAGGCACGTTTTCGCTGGTGATGAACGAGCGCAAGTGGCGCCGACTTTCCGAAGAAGACCGCGACGCGATCATGTCGGTCTCCGGTGAATATTTTGCTGGGCTGCTTGGCGCAGTCGATGCCAGGAATTCCGAGGTCATCGAGCAGCTGAAGGCCGATGGCGTGCGTTTCGTGACGCTGTCCGAAGAGATGGAAGCGGACCTGCGCGATGCCTTTGCCCCGATCTCCGAGGACTGGATTGCCAGCGTCACGGCCAAGGGTGTCGACGGTGCGGCGGCGCTTGACTTCTACCGCGACACGCTGTCCCAGCTGGCGGCCGAGTAAGCCGATGGACGCGTCCCCGCAGCCCGCCCGAACAGACCGGAACCTGACCATGATCCTGGTATGGATTTCGGGGATCGCCCTGTTCCTGATGATGGTGGTCACCGTCACCGACGTGGCCGGACGGTACTTTTCCGGGCGGTCGCTCACCGGGTCGAACGAGATGATCCGCATGGCACTTGCGGTAAGCGTGTCGAGCGCCCTGCCGGCAGTGACGAAGGCCGGCGCCCATATCACGCTTGAACTGCTGGTCGGCCAGGAAGGGCATCCGCTCGAACGGCTGCGGCGCATCCTTGTCAATGTGATCGGAGCCGCCGCCTATGCCTTCCTGACCTGGTTTCTATGGCAGGCGGCGATGGAAGCCCACGAATTCTCGGAAGTTATCGGATATCTCGAACTGCCGCGCGCGCCGATGATCCTCTTCATGACATTCATGACAGCTGTCTGCGCCGGCGTGATGCTGGAACAAGCCTGGCAGAGCATCACCGGCGGTACCGCGAAAGACGAAGCAGAGGAACCGCAAGCATGACTGTTGCCCTGATCGGATCTGCCGTTCTGTTCGTCCTGTGTTTTCTGGGCGTGCCGCTGGCCGTCGGCCTGTTGACCGTTGGCACCGTCGGTTTCGGCTACTTTCGCGGATTCGGCGCCGCTGGTTCGGTGGTGGGACAGCAGATCACCGATGCCTTTTCGTCCTACGGGTTCTCGGTCATCCCGTTGTTCGTCCTGATGGGCGCCTTCATCCACCGCGCCGGGCTGGCCGACGATCTGTTCAACGGCGCGCGGGCCTGGCTGGGCCATATCCGCGGCGGCATGGCGCATACCACCATCGGTGCCAGCGCCGCCTTTGCCGCGGTCTGCGGCAGTTCCATCGCCACCGCGGCCACCATGTCGCGGGTCTCGCTGCCGCAGATGAAACGCTACGACTACAACGACGGTTTCGCCTGCGGCGCGGTGGCGGCGGGCGGCACGCTGGGCATTCTGATTCCGCCGTCAGTGCCGCTGGTGATTTTCGGCATCCTGACCGAGACCGACATCACCGGCCTGTTCATGGCGGCGCTGGTTCCCGGGGTGCTTCTGGCGCTGCTCTACATGTGCGCCGCCTGGCTTGTCGTGCTGTTCCGTCCGGAGCTGGGCCGTCCCGCGGCCCCGGTGAGCTGGCGCGAGCGGCTGACCGCCTCACGCCGCACCGCCATCGTCGGCACCCTGTTCGTGGTGGTGCTGGGCGGCATGTACCTGGGAGTTTTCACCCCGACCGAGGCGGCCGGTGTCGGTGCCGCGGGGGCATTCCTCATCATGGCCCTGCGCCGCGCCGCCTCGCGCACCGCGGTCCGCGAAGCCCTGACCGAATCCGTCCTCACCACCGCTGCGTTGCTGATGGTGGTCGGCTCGGCGCTGGTCTTCAACACCTTCCTGACGATCTCCGGCCTGACGGCCGAACTGGTCACGCTGATCAATTCGGTGAACGTGTCTCCGCTGGGCGTCATCACGGTGATCTGCGTGATCTACCTCTTGCTGGGCTGCGGTTCGACAGCCTTGCGGCGATGATCCTGACGGTGCTGGCCTTTACGCCGATTGCCGTGAGCCCGGATATGACCCGCCGGGTTCGGGGCTGTCGTGCCACCGTGGCTGAGCTGGGCCTGATCACGCCGCCGCTCGGGATGAATGTTTCACCGTCAAGAACCCGCCCCGGATGTTCCGGGTCTGGCGGATTTTCGCCGGGTCTCACCCTTTGTTCTGGCAAACATCGTCGACTGACCGTGGTGCGTGCTGCCCGCCATGGCCCTCTGACCGCCGGAATTACTGAACTGAACCAACAGCAGGAGAACTCAGCATGGCTGGAGAATGGATCGACATTCAGGCGGCGGATGGTGGCACCTCGGAGCCTACCATTCACGGCCGGAAAGGGGCAGCGGCCCCGGGCTGGTGCTGCTTCAGGAACCTTCGGCGTCACCGAGGATATCCGCGCCACAGCTGACATGTATGCCGAAGAAGGC